>NZ_JBFNFI010000003.1:0-149569 GCF_046035495.1 Helcococcus sp. KG196 | reverse complement strand
CTTTAGTATAGAATTTATAACAAGATTTTTAGAAAAAGGTATTATGTATATATTTAAAGAGTATAATAGTATGCAATTTATCAATATATTTTTGAATATATTATCTATTTTTATTATATTATCAATAATTCTATTTGTATTTTATGCCGTTTCTTGTATAAAATCTTTATACTATGACGGAAAAGAATCATTTATGATAAAAAATTCCATAATTTATAGATTTTTAGATGGTACATTTAAAATATTAAAATATGTACTTGAAAAATTATTTCAAAATAATATTCCAAATATAATTTTTTGGTCAATTATGTTTGCGATACATTTATTTTTAATATATGGATTAATTGGATTCAGGTTAATGTTTATTATACTATTTATGGTCTTATCCATTGTATATTACGTTTTAATTAGAATAATAAATGATTTTATAAAAATAGAAAATGCTACGGATGAAATTCGTAAAGGTAATTTTAATGTTAATTTGGATGAAAATAAACTATATTTTAGAAAAATATCACATAATTTGAATAATATTAATATCATATTAAATGAAGCTGTGGAAAGGGAATTAAAATCTGAAAGAACCAAGACTACTTTAATAACTAATGTCAGTCATGACCTTAAAACCCCGCTTACTTCAATTATAAATTATTCTGATTTAGCATCAAAAAATGACAATTCAATTGAAGATATAAAAAAATATACATCAATAATTCATGAAAAATCATTAAAATTGAAAACTTTAATAGATAGTTTATTTGAGGTTTCAAAGATTTCCGGTAAAAGTGTTGAAGTGAATAAAAAAACAGTTGATATAAATGAAATGATAAATCAAATGATTGGTGAATGGAATGATGAATTTGAAACAAAAAAATTAAATGTTATTTTTAACTCCGATTCTAATAAAAATGAAATATTTATCGATCCAAATCATATGTCAAGAGTTTTAGATAATATTTTTTCAAATATTTACAAATATGCTAAAGAGGATACAAGAGTTTATATTGATTTAATCAAATACGATAGGCTAAAAATAATCATAAAAAATATATCTAAATATTCATTAAATATTTCACCTGAAGAATTAAAGGAAAGATTTACCAGAGGTGATGAATCCAGATTTACAGAAGGAGCAGGACTAGGATTAGCAATTGCAAGTTCTTTAATGGAGATACAAGGGTGTAAATTTAATTTAGAAATTGACGGTGACTTATTTAAAATTATTATGGTTATATAAAATAAAAAAACAAAATTCAAGCAGTTGCTTTAATTTACCTATATAGTTGATTGGTAGTGGCGAAATGGATTTTGTTTTTTGTGTTATAATATACATGAGGTGATATTATGTCAAAGAATAAAGATAAAACAAATGTAATGAGATTTTTAGACCAAAAGAAAATAGATTATATACCTTATCAGTACGAAACCGACGGGAGTTTAACAGGTATTGATGTTGCTTTGAAGCTAAATAAAAATATGAACTCGGTGTTTAAGACATTGGTAACGGTTGGAAAGTCCAATCAAAATTATGTTTTTGTAATTCCTGTTGATAGAGAGTTGGATTTAAAAAAAGCGGCTGAAGCATCTGAAGAGAAAAGTATTAGGATGATACCATCTAGGGAATTGTTGGTATTAACAGGATATATTCATGGTGGCTGTTCACCGTTATGTATGAAAAAAAAGTTTAAGACATTTATTGATGAAGAAG
This sequence comes from Helcococcus sp. KG196, assembly GCF_046035495.1. Classification (NCBI taxonomy): domain Bacteria; kingdom Bacillati; phylum Bacillota; class Tissierellia; order Tissierellales; family Peptoniphilaceae; genus Helcococcus; species Helcococcus sp. KG196. The sequence continues at coordinate 147,861 of NZ_JBFNFI010000003.1, read as the reverse complement.
CGAACAATCACGAAAGCATTACATTTAGTGCAGGTAAAATAGGGTATCAAGTGGAAATTAAAATTGAAAATTTGAAAAAAATTTTGAATTTTAAATTTTTTCAGTTGACTTAATGACATTAAATATAAATTTGCTTTTTATATATGAGTCATGTATAATTAGTCGAAGAAAAGAACTTGAAGGCCGAGTCATCTCGGCTTTTTTATATTTAGGAGAAAATATTGAAATTTAATGAATTAAATTTATCAAAAGAATTGTTAAATGCTATAGAAAAAATGGGTTTTAAAAATCCTAGTCCAATACAGCAACAGAGTATACCTGTGCTTTTAGAAAGAAAAGATGTTATTGCACAAGCACAAACTGGAACAGGTAAAACAGTTTCTTTTGGAATTCCGTTAATTGAAATGGTTACAAATGATAAATATGTGCAGGGATTAGTGTTAGTACCTACAAGAGAATTAGCAAGACAGGTTTCTGATGAATTAGGAAAATTAGCTAAATACAAAAATTTTGTATCAATCACATCGATTTATGGTGGCTCTGATATGAGAAGGCAGATAAAAGATTTGAAAAAAGGAGTAAACATAGTTGTAGGGACTCCTGGACGTGTGATGGATCATATGAAACGAAAAACTTTGAAGCTGGATAATCTAAAATTTTTAGTATTAGATGAAGCTGATGAAATGTTTGATATGGGATTTAGAGATGATATGAAGACTATAATAGATGAAACAAATTCTGATAGGCAGACTTGCTTTTTTTCTGCAACAATGGACAATGATATAATGGAATTTTCAGAGATGTATCAAATAAATCCGAAAAAAATCATAATAAAAAAAGAAGAATTGACAGTATCTAATATAAAGCAATATTATTTAGAAATGTCCGGAAATATGAAAACGGAAATATTAAACAGACTATTAAATATTTATAATCCAAAGCTTTCAATAGTATTTTGTAATACTAAAAAAATGGTTGATAAACTCGTAATGGAACTAACTAAAAAAGGATATAATGTTGATGCACTTCATGGCGATTTAAAACAAACACAAAGAGATCATGTAATGAAAAGATTCAGAAATTCTACAATAGATGTTTTAATTGCAACCGATATTGCAGCTAGAGGGCTAGATATTGAAGATGTAGATATAGTTGTTAATTATGATTTTCCGCAACAAAATGACTATTACGTTCATAGAATTGGAAGAACGGCAAGAGCAGGCAGAGAAGGTTTATCATTTACATTTTTAGTAGATAGAGATTATCATAAATTGTTTGAGATTGAAAAATATACAAAAGCAAAAATCGAAAAAATGGAGCTTCCAACAATTTTTGATGTAAAACAAAATACTAAGGTACAATTAGAGGAAGATATTTTAGAAAAATTGGAAAAAGAAGATGATTTAAGCGTGTATAAAGATATAGTTAACAGATTACTTTCAAATGGATTTAGTTTGTATGATTTGGCTGCGAGTTTGGTTAAAATAATTGATCAAACACAATCTTCTAAGGATTATGAAGAATTGGAAAATGTTGATTTTGGTAAGAAATTTGAATTAAATAAATCTAAATTACAATCTAAAAAAGGTAAAAAAGGTCAAAAGATAAAAGGCCCCAAAATGTTTATAAATAAGGGGAAAAGAGATGGAATTAATATAGATTTAATGGTTAAAACTATTAAAAAATACACCAAAATTCCGACAAGTGATATAGGCACTATAAATATAATGCCCAATTTTTCATTTGTAGAACTTCCTGTAGATTATTTGAAATATGCTATTAAGGATATGGATGGTAAGAAAATAGCTGGCAAAATCATGAAAGTTGAATATTCAGAAAAATAATATTTTTATATGGAACGAATTTGATGTAAATTATTATTATTTTAATTTTATAATAAAACTGATTGACAAATTTTTGGCTATAATTTAATATTAAGATATAGTAAAAAATTATAAGGAGGTATAAAATGAAAGCAGTTATTGTTAATAAAAAAGGAGATGGAGTAGAGGTAGTATCAGATTGTAAAAAACCATCTCCAGGGCATGGTGAGGCATTAGTTAAGGTTGAATATTGCGGAGTATGTCACACAGATTTACACGTTGCACATGGTGATTTTGGAAAAGTTCCAGGAAGAATTTTAGGCCATGAAGGAATTGGTATTGTTGAAGAGCTAGGAGAAGGAGTAACAACATTAAAAATTGGCGATAGAGTTTCTATTGCTTGGTTTTTTGAAGGTTGTGGACACTGTGAATATTGTACAACAGGAAGAGAAACTTTATGCCGTTCGGTAAAAAATGCTGGATATACAGTTGATGGCGGTATGAGTGAATATGCCTTGGTGACAGCTGACTATGCAGTAAAAGTTCCGGAAAATTTAGATCCTGCTCAAGCATCATCAATAACATGTGCGGGAGTTACGACGTATAAAGCTATTAAAGAATCTGAAGTTGCACCAGGGGAATGGATTGTAATATATGGTGCAGGAGGATTGGGTAATTTAGCAGTTCAATATGCTAAAAAAGTATTTAATAATAAAGTAATAGCTGTTGATATAAATAATGATAAGTTGAAATTAGCTAAAGAATCCGGTGCTGATGTAGTAATAAATGGAAAAGAAATAGAAGATGTTGCTGGATATATTGTTGATTTAGTTGGTGGATGCCATGGGGCTGTTGTAACAGCAGTTTCTAAAGTTGCATTTAATCAAGCTGTAAACTCAGTGAGAGCTGGTGGTACAGTAGTAGCGGTAGGATTACCTTCAGAATATATGGATTTAAGTATTGTAAAGACAGTTTTAGATGGTATAAGAATTAAAGGGTCACTTGTTGGAACAAGAAAAGATTTAGAAGAAGCTTTTGAATTTGGAGCAATGGGATTAGTTGTACCCGTTGTAGAGAAGGTATGTGTAGATTCAGCTCCTCAAGTTTTTGAAGAAATGGAAAAAGGATTAATTCAAGGACGTAAGGTATTAGATTTTACAAAATTAACAAATTAGAAAACAGTTATTGATGTTGTAATTTGTATTTTCTAATCTTCTGAGCAGATAAGAAAAATTATATAATAATATTTTAGCGACTAAGAGTAAATTTTTAGTCGCTTTTATAGGGATGAATGGCATGAAAATGTTGGTGTGAAATTTTCTAAGAAGTGCAGTTATTTATAAATAGCATAGTGACTTTTGGATTTTACATTGTGACATTCATGAAAGAATAAACAAAAGCCCACTTAAGGATTTTAAGAACTTTTTATAGTTCAGGGGAACATCCTTAAGTGGGACTTTTATTTTAAAGGGGTTAAACTCTTTATCTTATTCGCCTTTATAAGCTGCAATTAAAATTTCTTTTAATTCAGCGATCATTGGTTCTTTAGGATTTGCTGTTGTACATTGATCTTCGTAAGCCAATTCGGCAATCTTGTCAACCTTAGCATCAAATTCTTCTTGAGAAATACCTTGTTCTCTTATGCTCATCTTTAATCCTAATTCTTTTGATAATTTTATAATTTCTTGAGCTAATGCTTCAACTAATTCTTCATTTGTTTTACCTTCACAACCGATTAATCTTGCTACTCTTGCGTAATCTTCGTCTGCTCTGAAGTATTCATATTTTGCCCAAGCTTGAGTTTTACCATTGTTAATTGAATTGTATCTAATTACATGTGGCAATAAAATAGCATTTGCGTATCCGTGAGGAATTCCAAATTCTGCACCTATCTTGTGTGCTAGGGAGTGATTAATTCCCAAGAATGCATTAGCAAAAGCCATACCGGCAATTGTTGATGCGTTATGCATTGTTTCTTTTGGAGCATGTGCATTTGTGTGATAAGAATCTCTTAATGAGCCCCATACTAATTCGATAGCTTGTAAACTTAATCCTCTTGTATAATCTGAAGCCATACATGATACATATGATTCTAAAGCATGTGTCAATACGTCTAATCCTGTGTATGCTACCATTGATTTTGGTAGTGTATATGTGAATTGTGGGTCAACAATAGCTACTGATGGTGTTAAAGCATAATCTGCTATTGGAAACTTCATATGTGTTTCTGAATCTGTAATAATAGCAAATGGTGTTACTTCTGAACCTGTACCTGATGTTGTAGGGATTGCTACTAATTGAGCTTTTGTGCCTAATTCAGGAATTTTGTATGCTCTCTTTCTAATGTCTAAGAATTTTTGTTTTGCACCAAAGAAGTTAATTTCAGGTTGTTCATACATTAACCACATCATCTTTGCTGCATCCATTGGTGAACCACCACCTAATGCTATGATTGTATCTGGTTCAAAATCTTTAATTTTTGCTAAACCTTTTAATACGATATCTGTTGTTGGGTCAGCTTCTACATCTGAGAATATTTCGTATTTTACTCCATTTGGTCTTCTAGATAATACGTCAACTAATCTAGCTACCAATCCATGTTGAACCATACCTTTATCTGTTATGATTATTACTTTTTCAACGTTTGGCATTTTTTCTAAATATCTGATAGAATTCTTTTCAAAGTATAATTTTGATGGTAGTTTTTGCCATTGCATGTTATTTCTCCTCTTAGCAATTGTTTTAACATTAATTAAGTGTTTCACAGAAACATTTTCACTTACTGAGTTTTTACCGTATGAACCGCAACCTAATGTTAATGATGGAGTCATTTCATTATATAAATCACCGATACCACCAATTGATGATGGAGAGTTTACTAAAATTCTACATGCTTCCATTTGTTGAGCAAATTGTTCGATAATTTCATTATTACCGGCAAAAGTGTGTAAGGAAGCTGAATGTCCCATGCCGTTAAATTCTAACATTTGTCTTGATTTTGTAAAACCGTCTTCTAAAGACTCTGATTTTATAAATGCTAATACCGGAGATAATTTTTCTCTCGTTAATGGATAATCCGGACCGATGCCATCTACTTCAGCTATAAGTAATTTTGTGCCAACAGGAACCTTAATGCCAGCTTTTTCAGCAATTGTCATAGCTGTTTGACCAACTATATCAGGGTTAGCCATTCCTTTTTCTTCATTAATTACATATTTTTCTAATTTTTTAATATCTTTAGCCGGTACAAAATAACCTCTATTTCTTGTAAATTCTTGTTTTACCTCGTCATAAATTTCTTTGTCACAAATAACTGCTTGTTCTGAAGCACAAATCATACCGTTATCAAATGATTTTGAAACGATAACGTCATTTACTGATCTTCTAATATCACATGATTTTTCAAAGTATGCCGGTACGTTTCCTGCACCTACTCCTAAAGCAGGTTTACCTGTTGAGTAAGCTGCTTTAACCATTGCGTTACCACCTGTTGCCAGTGTGATAGCTATATTTGTATGATTGATCAATTCTGAAGTAGCAGAAATCGAAGGTTGAGTTATCCATTGGATACAGTTTTTTGGAGCACCTGCCTTAATTGCAGCATCATAAACAGTTTTTGCAGCTAAAGCTGAACAATTTTGTGCACTTGGGTGAAATGCAAATATTATTGGATTTCTACCCATTATTGATATTATTGATTTGAATAATACTGTTGAAGTTGGGTTTGTAACTGGTGTTATACCTGCAACTACACCTAGAGGAGATGCTACTTTAATAACTCCGGTTTGCATATCTCTATCTATTACACCACAAGTTTTTTGATTTTTGATTGAATGCCAAATTGTTTCTGTTGCATATAAGTTTTTAATACATTTATCTTCGTATATACCTCTTTTTGTTTCTTCTACAGCTGCCTTAGCAAGCACCATATGTTGGTCATTACCAGCTATTACCATAGCATGAACAATTTTATTGATTTGTTCTTGATCGTAAGACATAAATTCACTTAATGCAACTTTAGCATTAGCAACTAATTGTTCTACTTCCATATTTTTTTCCATTGTTTCTTCTACCTTTGTTTCTATTTTTTTTGCTACCATTTGTTCCCCCTTTTAGAACGGTTATTTTATTAACAACTACATGATATTATATTAACAAAATTTTGTAAAGAGGAAAGTAAGATGTAAACATTTTCCGATTTTAAGTTTTTAACAAAATGTAACAATTCCTCTTAAACGTTGAAAATACAATATTTGTGAAAAAGTAAAATAAAATGATATAATTAAAAGAGTAAAAAATTATATTGTACGAGAGGCTAAAGTGAAAAAAATATTAAATACAATTTATCACGATTCAACTATAAATTACGTTTCTAATTCATATCCTAAATTAAAAGAAAAAATAGAATTAAAAATAAGAATGAAAAAAAATGATAAAGTAACAGGTGTGTATATAAGATATAGAAAGTTAGGTGAAGAAGTTATACAAAAAATGCAATATGCTTATGAGAAAAACAATTTGGTATACTATAAAGTTAATGTGGTATGTCATGAAGAATTATTTTCTTATTATTTTAATATAACAACAAAAGATTCTATATTTTATTATAATCAATCGGGTTTTCATGATTATAGGGTAGGTAATTCAAATAATTTTAAAATTTTAGTAGGGTATAATGCTCCGAGATGGATGCATAATACTGTTTTTTATCAAATTATACCCGATAGATTTAAAAATGGGAAACCTGAAATAACTATTAAAGAAGGAGCATATACATATCAAGGATTTCATCCTATAAATATGAAATGGGAAGAAGTTCCTTATCAATGGGATAAAGCACATTGTATGGATTTTTATGGTGGAGATTTTTATGGTGTAATTGAAAAATTGGATTATTTACAGGATTTAGGTGTTAATGCGATATATTTCAATCCTATTTTTATTTCTCCTACAATTCATAAATACGATGCATTAGATTATTTTGAAATAGACCCCAGTTTAGGTGGAGAAGAAGGTTTAGCGAAATTATGTGATGAAATTCATAAAAGAAATATGAAGATTATATTGGATATTTCAATAAATCATACATCAAGTTCATCAAAATGGTTTAATATGGATGGACTTTTCTATGATAAAAGTATCGGTGCATATAATAATCCTAATTCAAAAGAAAGAGAATATTACTTTATTAATGAAGATGGAAGTTATGAAGCATGGGCTGGAGTTAAGACTATGCCAAGCTTAAATTATAACTCTCAGAGTCTAAGAAATATTATATATAGAGACGAAAATTCTGTCTTAAAAAAATATCTAAAAAAACCATTTAATATAGATGGTTGGAGATTTGATGTTGCTGATGTAATGGCAAGAAATGAAAAAGTTAATGTATATGAAGAAGTTTGGACTGAAATTAATAAGGAAATTAAAAGTGTAAATAAAAATGCTCTTATTTTAGCGGAAGAATGGCAAGATGCACCAGAAATGTATAATGGAAATAGATGGGATTCTACAATGAACTATTTTTCATCAACACTACCTATAAGGGAATTTGCAGGAGAAAAAGATATATTCAATGCAAGGAATCAAGATTTGGCAATGATAGATTATAATTTTAATGCAGAGCAGCTAAAAAATAGATTGACTCAAACATTTGAAGTTTTACCATCTCAAATACAATATCAAATGTTTAATTTAATTGATAGTCATGATATTACAAGACTATATAATAATCCAAAAGTAGATATAGATGTGTATAAAGGAGCGGTAATAACTTTATTTGGATTACCCGGTGCGGTAAATGTATATTATGGAGATGAAAAATATTTAGATGGAGAAATGCATTCAATTGAAGGGGCGAGATATCCAATGGACTGGAGTGAAAAACTTCCTGCTAAAAAGCAAGAGATATTTGAAATGTATAAAACTTTATCTCATTTAAAATCGCAAAATTCGGCATTTGGATTTGGTGGATTTAAGGTTGTTTATGCTAAAGGAGATGTGTTTGCATTTTCAAGATTTACAGAAGATGAGGTGTATATATTTATTTGGTCGAAATCATCAAAAGTAGAAAAAATAAATATTGATTTAAGTTTCTTTGGTTTATCGAAAAAGGCAGAATTTATTTTAGGGTATGGTAAACTAAATATTGAAGATGACGAGTTAAGAGTGGAGTTTGAGTCTAAAACTTCATCATTGATTAAAATAGTATAGAGGTAATATGGAAAGTTATTTATTATTAAAGTTCACATTAGATAGAAAATTTGATGATTTTATTCAATCAAATATATACAATTTTGAAAATATAGGATTTGAAGTTGATGACCCTATTGAAAAACAAAATTTATTACTAGAATTGCCAGAATGGGAGATTTCCGACATTAAAGTTGTTGATAATGGCACAATTTCATATGGTGTATATTTTGAAGAAAGTGATTTAGGAAAAAGCGAGCTAGAAAGACTTAGGACTTTTTTAACTGAAAATATTGAAAATTTCACATCTGAAGAATTATTTATCGATAATTCAAACTGGGAAGAAGAATGGAAAAAATCATATAAAAGTTTTAATATAGGGAATAAAATTTTTATTAAACCATCATGGGAAGAAAGGCCTGAAACAGAGAGAATTGTTATAGAAATAGATCCAAAGATGGCGTTTGGAACGGGAACACATGAAACAACTTCCATGTGTATGGAATATGTTGAAGATGACGACTTTACAGGTAAGAATATTCTTGATATGGGTTGTGGATCAGGAATTTTATCAATTCTTGCTAAAAAATTAAACGCAAATCAAGTAGATGCTTGTGATATTGATGAAATAGCCATTTCTTCAACTAATGAAAATTCCGTTATTAATAATGTGGAATTAAATGCATTTGTTTCAGATTTATTCTCGAATGTTAAAAATAAATATGATGTTATTTTCGCAAATATTCTTGCTGAAATCATAGTTGTAATGCTTGATGATGTCGATAAATACCTAAATGAAAGTGGTATTTTGATATTATCTGGAATTATTAAAGAAAAAGAGCAACTAGTTAAAGAAAAACTGGAAGCAACTGGATTTAAGGTGATAGATACAAAATATAAAAATGACTGGGTATTAATTTCAGCAGGTAGAAAAAATGCATAGATTTTTTGAAAATGAAAATAGTTTAAATAATGGAGAAATATATATTTCAGAAAGAAATTTACATCACATAAATGTATTGAGAATAACAGAAAATGAGGAATTTGAGGTTGTAATCTCAGAAATTGTTTATATGGTAAAGCTTAAGGAAATTTTTAAAGATTTTGCGATTTGTGAAATTATTTCTCAAAAAGAAGATAATAATGAGTCTAATATTAAAATTAACCTATATCAAGGGTTGCCAAAATCGGATAAGTTTGAGTTAATAATTCAAAAAGCTGTAGAATTGGGAGTAAGTAAGATTATTCCTTTTGAATCTTCAAGGACAATAGTAAAATGGGATGCTAAAAAAGAAAAAAAGAAACTTATAAGATATCAAGAAATAGCCTCATCTGCTGCTAAACAGTCAAAAAGAACAATTATACCAGAAGTTTTACCTTTAGTTTTGTTCAATGAAATGGTAAATGAAATTAAAGATAAATTTACAGTGATAGCTTATGAAAATAGAGGAATTACATTAAAAGAAATTTTACTTAATGATGATTTTAAGGAAATAAATATAATAATTGGACCAGAAGGTGGATTTTCTGAGGTTGAAGTTGAAAAAATTGAATCTGCCGGAGCTAATGTGGTTAATTTAGGTAATAGAATTTTAAGAACTGAAACAGCAGCTATTGCATTGATTTCAATGATTCAATATGAAAAAGGTGATATTAATTTAAAATAAAAAATTATGCTTGAAAAATAGAGGCCATTCATATATAATTAATAGGTAAACCTCGTGGTTAAAGATTAAAGCATGTGGGGAGGTGAAAGACATGACAGAAATTAGAGTTGGTGAAAACGAATCAATCGACAGTGCTTTAAAAAGATTTAAAAGACAATGTGCTCGTACAGGAGTTCTTTCAGAATACAAGAGAAAAGAACACTATGAAAAACCTAGTGTTGTAAGAAAGAGAAAAATTGACGCAGCAAAAAGAAAAAAAAGAAGAGGATAATTTGTTATCAAAACTAGTTACTACGGTAGCTAGTTCTTTTTTGTTTAAATTTAAAGGTTCTTTGTCAAATACCCATAGGGCACAAGTAGTGTTGGTGAATTTTATCCACCAACACTATTTATTGTAGAGCCAATTTAAATAATCAAATGATATAAGAGATAGTTTGTCATAAATAATTAACAAATTTAGGAGTAGTAAGTATTATATTAGTATAATGATATTTTTTTGACTAACCAAAATAAGTGTGGTAGTACATAAAGAAAGAAAACATTTACAAATATTTTAGTATGTAAATAAAATGTATTAAGGAGTTTGACGTAAAATCGTTATCATATAAAGATTGAGGAGAAATATATGAAAAATTGTTTAATATCAAAAATTATAATATGGTGGATTCTTCAGGTGGAGAGTTATCAAAATATATTTTAATGGTTGAGCAGGATATAACTTTTAATAATAAATCAGCTAGAACAGATGAAAATGATAATACAAATGTATTTTTTATTAAATATACTTCTAAAAATAATTTAAAATATAAGGCTAGTGTTTTTATTAATATATATAATAATTCTCATGAAGTTGACAGATATACATTTGATTCTTATTAGTTTATTCCAAATTCTAATTCTGAATCTACTATTTCAAATATATTGAAATTTAAGGATTATTTAATAAGGATCACAGTAAATTATGATAATAATAAAATAAAAAAAGATTCTACTCAATATTATCAAGATATGCTAGGAGTATCTTCTAATGTAACAAAAAAATTAATTAGCATTTTAAGTAATATGAAATAATATATTAAATATAAATAGAGGTGTTACAAAATAACTATAAATTAAATTTGATATTTTGTAGCACCTCATTTTAATTACAAGCTATTTATTATATTAAGTAATTCATCATAATTAGAAGCCTTAAGTAAAGCAATATCATCTCTATTGTATCTATCAAAATAAATTGGCGTGATTCCACATTTTTTTGCTCCTAGATAGTCGGATTGATAATTATCTCCAATCATTAGTGTTTCTTCCGGGATTAAATTATTTTCCTTCATTAGTAACATAAAAGGAATTGAAAATTTTTTGCCTTTTTCAAGATCTTCTGAAGCATATGACCTTTTAAAATATTTATCAAGATTCAGGAAATACGCTCTTGATAATTGAGTGTCTGTAAATCCGTCAGTAAGAAGATATAGATTATAATTTTGTAATTTATTTAAAAGTTCATCAACGCCATCAATTTTTTCTAGATGATTTTGCCATTTTGACATCATATATCTAATAATTTTTGTGCTTAAATTATTAGAATTATCTATATTTAATTTTGATAAAATATTTGAAACTATTCTTTCTCTAATTTGACTGGATTTTTTAATTCCTAAGAATCTATCTAATCCATTTTCAAAATATATATCAAAATATCCAAGCCCTAAATCAAAAAATTCATGATCCTTTAATTTTTCATATTCTTTTTTTATTTCTTCGTAAAAAACTTTCTTGAATAATTCAAATTCAATATTTGAAAAAAAGTTTTGATGTATTGATTTTACAAAATTATTTAAAAATTTACGTGTTTCAATTAAGGTTTCATCTAAATCAAAAATTATGTTTTTAATCATAATTAATTCCTTTCATTTAATATTTTATTTTTATATTAATAATATCAGAAAAATGTGGTAATATAAATATATATAACTTATGATATATTTGATAAATTTTGGGTAACCTTAATATAAAGGAGGTGCAAATGTTAACAGGAATTATAACAACAGAAGTTGTGTTTGTTATCATACTTACTCTTGGATTAACGGCGTTGATAATGGAACTTTTTATTCCAAGTTTTGGGATAATTGGTATTACAGGAATTTATTTAATTTTTGAATCCTTTCTTGCGATTAAAAATATAGATAATATATTTCTATGTCTTATAATTTCTATTTTATTATCATTGTTTATTTCTTTAATTATTATTAAAATATTTTTTAAGAATTTTGATAAAAATAGATTAGTTTTAAGAGATAACATGTCAAAAACCAAGTCAAAATCAGTTGACACTATTAGTTTGGATTTGATTAATAAGGAAGGAATAGTTGAGAAAACTTTAAGACCATCAGGGTTGGTTAAGATAGAAGGAAAGCTTTACAATGCGGTTTCTTTTGGAGATTTTATTTCAAAATCTGCAATAGTTAAAGTTGAAAGAATTGAAAAAAATCAAATATATGTAAAGGAAATTAAATAGGAGGTAGTATGATAAATTTTTTATTGTTAGGATTAAATCAAACAAGTAATGCCAACTTTTTTGGATTAATAATATTAGTAGCTGTATTAATATTTGTATTATCAATATTTTTAACATTCATTCCAGTTGGATTATGGATAACTGCATTCTTTTCAGGGGTAAAAGTTGGTCTAGGAACTTTAATAGGTATGAGAATGAGAAGGGTAGCACCTTCAAGAATTATTAATCCATTAATAAAAGCTACAAAAGGTGGTATTAATATTAAAATTAATGAACTTGAAGCTCATTATTTATCAGGTGGAGATGTAAATAAAGTAGTTGATGCTCTTATCGCAGCACAAAGAGCTGATATTGATTTGGAATTTGAACAAGCTGCAGCAATTGATTTGGCAGGTAGAGATGTTTTTCAAGCTGTTCAAATTTCTGTAAATCCGAAAGTTATTGAAACACCTGTTATTGCGGCTGTGGCAATGGATGGTATTGAAATTAAAGCTGTTGCTAAAGTTACAGTAAGAGCAAATTTAGATAGATTAGTTGGTGGGGCAGGAGAAGAAACCATTATTTCAAGAGTTGGTGAAGGTATTGTTACAACAGTAGGTTCTTCAAAGTCACATAAGGATGTATTAGAAAATCCGGATTCAATTTCTAAAAATGTATTATCCAAAGGTTTGGATTCAGGTACAGCATTTGAAATCTTGTCAATTGATATAGCTGACGTTGATGTAGGTAGAAATATCGGGGCAGCGTTACAAGCGGATCAAGCTGAAGCAGATAAAAAAATAGCTCAAGCTAAAGCTGAAGAAAGAAGGGCTATGGCTGTTGCTCAAGAGCAAGAAATGCAAGCAGAAGTAAGACGTATGAAAGCTAAAGTAGTTGAAGCTGAATCACAAGTTCCATTGGCATTAGCTGAAGCATTGAGAAGTGGGAAATTAGGAGTTATGGATTATTTCAAATTAGAAAATGTTAAAGCTGATACAAATATGAGAAATAATATTGCCGGTGAAGACATGGGCAATTCTGATGGAGAATAATCGTGAAGATTATTGAAGCATTAAAAGAAATAGCAAATGAAATAAATTTAGAAATTGAAAAAGAAAAATTAAAAAATAAAAAAACTTATACAAAAAAAAACAAAGATAATGGTAAAAATAATAAGGTTTTAAATAAAGCTAGTACTTTTGAACAAAAATATGGCAAAAGAGAATATTTTAAGAATAGTATTTATTCATATGGCGATGAAGAGGAAAGTGAATTATCAGATACAGTACCTGATTATACTAATTATTTACAAAATTTTAAGTCTATAAAAATTGAAAACTCAAAAAAAGAAAATCCATTATCTAAAGAACTAAAGAAAAGAAATTCAGCTAGAAAATCTTTCATTCATAGTATAATTTTTGAAAGAAAAATATAGAGGATTAATCCTCTATATTTTTACTTATGTAGGAGGATATTATTAAAGATTTAGTTTATAAAGTAAAAAATATTGATAAATTGAATATATTATTTGGAAATTTAGATAAAAATATCAATTATATTGAAAAAGAATTTGGAGTGAAAATTAGAGTTTCAGATAATAATTTGAAGATAATTGGGGATGAAAGCATTTCTAAATTAGTATCTCATTTGCTAGATATATTATTTGAGATAATTGAGAAAAAGGAAAATCTATCATTTGAAGATGTTAGATATGCTATAAATATGGAAAAACAAAATAATAGTGAAAGCATAAAAAATTATTTAAATGATATTTTGGTTACTACATATCAAGGAAAACCTATAAGACCAAAAACTATAGGGCAAAAAAGGTATGTTGACATAATTAGAAAAAATGGTGTTGTTTTTGGAATTGGACCGGCTGGTACCGGTAAGACCTATTTAGCTATGGCTATGGCTATTGAAGCATTTAAAAATAAAGAAGTATCAAGGATTATTTTGACAAGACCTGCTGTTGAAGCTGGTGAAAGTTTAGGATTTTTACCTGGAGATTTACAAGAAAAAATAGATCCTTATTTAAGGCCATTATATGATGCTCTATTTGAAATTATGGGGCCGGAAACATATCAAAAATTGATGGAAAAAGGGAATATTGAAGTTGCTCCGTTAGCGTATATGAGAGGGAGAACTTTGGATAATTCATATGTAATTTTGGATGAGGCACAAAATACTACTCCTCAGCAAATGAAGATGTTTTTAACAAGGCTTGGATATGGTTCAAAAGCTATCATTACAGGGGATATTACTCAGTTAGACTTACCTAATGGCAAAAAATCAGGCCTTATAACAATTAGAAATATCTTGAAAAATGTAGAAGGTATTGAATTTGTGGATCTTGATAAAAATGATGTTGTTAGACACCCTCTTGTTCAAAGAATAATAGATGCTTATGATAAATATGAAAAAAGGATGAATGATGCAAATTCTGATAGATAATCAAAACGAATTAATCAAATTGGATAAAAATTTAGAAAAGAAAATAAAGGAAGCATTGATGGAAACCCTTAAAACCACAGGATACGGTACGAATTATGAGATTTCTATTTCTGTAGTTGATGCAGATGAAATTAAACATTTAAATTTTGAATATAGAAATAATGATAGTGTGACAGATGTATTAAGTTTTCCTTTATTTGAAAGAAGTTTTATTCCAAAAGAGGGTATGTTGGGGGATATAGTTATTTGTAGTGAAAGAGTGAAAAGTCAGGCTCAAGAATTTGGACATTCAGAGGAAAGAGAATTTGTATATTTAGCGGTTCACTCAATGTTGCATCTTTTGGGATATGATCATATGCAAGAAGATGAAAAGATAGAAATGAGGACAAAAGAAAAAGAAATAATGAAAAATCTAGGAATTTTTAAATGAAAAATTATGATAATGAAGAAAAAGATCGAATTAAAAATAATAATAAAATAGCTTCATCATTTGAAAATGCTATAAATGGAATTATTGAAAGTGTTAATACCGAAAGAAATATGAAAATTCATATTATTATTGCAACTATGGTTTTGATCTTATCATTTTTATTGGATTTTACTAGAGTGGAATTGATAATTATTGCAATTACAACAATGCTTGTATTAGTTACAGAGCTTATAAATACTGCTATTGAAACATTAACAGATTTAACTATTGATGGTAAATATCATGAACTTGCTAAAAAAACTAAAGATATTTCAGCGGGAGCAGTTTTATTAATGTCGATAAATTCTCTCATAGTTGGCTATTTATTGCTTTATCCTAAATTGAAAAAAATATTTATAAGTAAAAATGTTTTTCAAAAAATAATGATAAATCAAGAACATCTTGTAGTAATATCAATAGGAGCTGTTATGCTCTTAACACTTTTATTAAAGGGGATATTTTTCAAAAAAAATACAACTCATTTATTTGGTGGAAGTGTTTCAGGACATACATCTTTAGCTTTTAATATTGCTACAATTGGATATATAATATCAAAAAACTATATAATCGGCATATTATTATTCATACTTGCTGCAATTGTTGGTGAATCAAGATATGAAGCTAAGATACATACAATGAAAGAGATAGTTATAGGAGCGGTGCTAGGCATTATACTTGCATTGGTTATATTTATAAATTATATATAGGAGAGTTATGTTTAAGTCAGGATTTATTACCGTTATAGGTAGACCTAATGTTGGGAAATCTACTTTATTAAATGGATTAATTGGAGAAAAAATTTCAATAATATCAGATAAACCACAAACAACAAGAAATAAAATACAAATGGTGCTTACAAATGAGTACATGCAAGTAGTATTTTTAGATACGCCGGGGATACAAATGCCTAAAAATAAGCTTGGAGATTATATGTTGTCGGTTTCAAAAAGTACGTTAAATGAGGTTGATATTGTAACTTTTATGGTTGATATGAGTGATGATATTGGAAAGCTAGATCAGTATATTATTGATATTTTGGATGGAGTAAATACAAAAGTTATATTATTAGTTAATAAAATTGATACTGCGGAAAATCAAGAACAAGTAGAAAAGATAGTTTTAAAATATAAATCTATGAATAAATTTGAAAAAGTTATACCAATCTCTGCATTAGAACAAACAAATTATCAAGAATATTTAGATACGGTTTACTCTTTATTAGAGGAAGGTCCACAATATTACCCAAGTGATATGATAACGGATCAGCCTGAGAGAAATATTATTGCAGAAATTATCCGAGAAAAAGTTTTAAAAAATATGTATGATGAAATCCCCCATGGAATTGCAGTTGAAGTGCTTAAAATTTCAGAAAATGAAGAAACCGGTAAAATGCAAATTGAAGTAAACCTTTATGTTGAGCAAAATTCCCATAAGGGGATGGTAATAGGTAAAGGGGGGACAATGTTAAAAAAAATTGGTACTCAATCTAGAAGAGATATTGAAAATTTACTTGATACTAAAGTGAATTTGAAAATTTGGGTTAAGGTAGCAAAAGACTGGAGAAAGAAAGATTCAAGGGTAAAGGATTTTGGATATAGATAATTTTAGAGGAATAGTATTTAGAGCTGTAGATTTTGGAGAAACTAGTAAAATTCTTACTATATTTACAAGAAATGAAGGAATAATTTCTGTGATGGCAAGAGGAGTTAAAAATCCAAAGTCAAAAAAACAAAATTTAGTTTCAGTATTTACAGAGGCTGATTTTGAATTAACTAAATCAAAGGATTTTTATTATATTAAAGATGGAGAAATTGTTAATGATAATTTACATTTAAGAGATAGTATCATTAAGATATACATTGCACAGCTTTTTTTTGATATAATGGAAAGAATGATGTTAAAAAATGAAAAGAATGAAATAGTGTATGATTTATTAGCAAAATCTATATCTTATCTGAGTTTAACAAATAGATATATAACTGTTTTAAATATGTATTTAATTAAAGTTATATCAATCCTTGGATATAAACCTGAGCTTTTTAATTGTACAATTTGTGGAAATAAAAAATTAAATAAAATATATTTTTCACAGTCAGTAGGGGGAATATTGTGTGAAAATCATAAAAATCATGACGCAATTATTTTGGATTATTATGAATATGAGTATTTATATAGTATTTTAGTACAAGTTTATGAAAAAATTGATATAATAAATAATAGAGTAGATGAAAAAAAAATTTTAAAAATTTTAATGAATTTTATTAGGTACAATGTTGATATTTCTATGCCTAATTCTTATAAAACTTTATCAAGATTAATTGGGATTAATTAATGAGGAGAAAAAAGATGCATTTACAACAAATGATTGAAACATTAAAAAATTATTGGTCACAAAATGGTGCGGTAATTTTGGAACCATATGATATTGAAAAAGGTGCAGGGACAATGAATCCAAATACATTTTTAAGATCGTTGGGACCGGAACCTTGGAATACGGTTTATGTTGAGCCATCCAGAAGACCGGCAGATGGAAGATATGGCGAAAATCCAAATAGACTATATCAACATCACCAGTTACAAATTATATTGAAACCAACGCCGGATGATATTCAAGACAAATATTTAAAATCATTAGAGTTAATAGGAGTTGATCCAAGTATTCATGATATTAGATTTGTTGAAGATAATTGGGAATCGCCAACACTTGGTGCTTGGGGAGTAGGTTGGGAAGTGTGGCTTGATGGTATGGAGATAACTCAATTTACATATTTCCAACAAATAGGAGGAATTCCCCTAGATATAGAAGTTGGAGAGATAACAATGGGTATCGAAAGATTGGCTATGTATATCCAAAATGTAGATTCAGTTTATGATTTAAAATGGAATGATGAATTATTTTATGGTGATTTATTCAAAATTTCAGAATACGAAAATTCAAAATATTCATTTGAAGAAGCTGATGTTGAAATGCTTGAAAAATTATTTGATATGTATGAAAAAGAATCGGAAAGATTAAGTGAACTAAAACTTGTGATGCCATCATATGATTATGTACTAAAATGCTCACATACATTTAATGTTTTAGATGCAAGAGGAGCAATATCGGTATCGGATAGAAACTTATATATACAAAGAGTTAGAAATTTAGCAAGAAAAGTTGCGGAAAATCATTTAGAAAAGAGAGAAGAATTGGGGTTCCCATTGCTTAGAAAAGAGGAAAATCATGAGTAATTATTTACTGGAAGTTGGAGTTGAAGAGTTTCCGGCTAAATATATAAAATCAACTCAAAATCAATTTAAAAATTATATCGAAAAATCATTTAATGGAAATAATTTTTCATTTGAAAGTTTATCAATAAACAGTACTCCTAGAAGATTTTCTATTTTAATTAAAAATATCAAAAATATAGAAATGGATAATACAGAGCTTGTAAAGGGTCCATCAAGAAAAATTGCATTTGATTCACAAGGCAATCCTTCAAGAGCATTACAAGGATTTTTGAAAAGTAAAAATGTAGAATTAAAAGATATTGTTTATCATAAATTAAATGGTGAGGATTATATATTTGCGAAAATAATAAAAGATACTCTAAAATTGGATGAGTTATTAAAAAAAGAAATTCCACATATGATTAAGTCAATTTCAAATCCTAGACAAATGAGATGGGGTGGTAAAAATCTTAGATTTTTAAGACCTATTAGATGGATAGTATCATTATTAGATGATAAAGTTTTAGATTTTGATTTAGAAGGTATTAAAGTTTCAAATATTACTAAGGGACATAGAACTTTAGGAAAACCGGAAATAGAAATTTGTTCAATTGATGAATATGAAAAAAAATTAGAACAAAATTATGTAATTGTTTCTGAAGAAAAGAGAAGACAATTAATATTAAGAGGAATAAATAGATTATCAAAAGAAAAAGGTGGACATTATTTAGAAAATGAAGAACTTTTAGAAGAAGTAATTCAAATTAATGAGTATCCTACTCCATTTATTGGTGAATTTGATAATGAATATTTAGCTTTACCTAAAGAAGTTGTAATTACACCAATGATGGATCATCAAAGATATTTTCCTGTATTAGATGATGAAGAAAATTTATTACCTTACTTCATTTCTGTTAGAAATGGTGATAATAAGGGGATAGAAAATGTTGCTGAAGGTAATAAAAAAGTTTTATTAGCAAGACTTGAAGATGCAAAATTTTTCTATAATAAAGATATTTCAAAGAATCTTGAAGATTATATCCCGGAACTTGAAAAAGTTGGGTATCATGAAGGATTAGGAAATATGCTTGATAAAACTCAAAGATTACAAAAATTGGTTGTATCAATTGGTCAAAATATTGAATGCGGAAATGATGCGATAGAAATTGCGTCCAGAGCTGCAAAATTATCCAAGGCGGATTTAGTTACATCAACAGTAATTGAATTTACTGAATTACAGGGTATCATGGGGAAAATATTCGCATATAAAAGTGGAGAAAATTCTTTAGTTGCAAAAGCAATAGAAGAACAATATATGCCTGTTAAATCTGGAGCGGAATTACCGTCTACAACAAGTGGTACTTTATTATCGTTATCTGATAAATTTGATACAATTTCCGGATTGCATTCAAAAGGGATTGAAGTTACAGGCTCTCAAGACATGTATGGACAAAGACGAGCTGTACTTGGAATATTAAATATTTTGATTACCAATAGAATCAATGTAAATATAAGACAAATTATAAAAGATGCATTATATAATTATGTTGAAAGCTTTGGGCAAACATTCGATTTTGAAGAAGTAGTTGAAAAACTTTTCAAATTTATAAAAATTAGATTTAGAAATTTACTTTTAGATGAAGGTTTTAGATATGATATTATAGATGCTGTTTTAGCTACAGAAAATGATGATATTTTTGAAATGTACAAAAACATTAATCTATTAGATGAAAAATCAAAATTAAATTATAATTTTGATGATTTAATTTCAAAATTTGTAAGAGTGATTAATATATCCTCAAAAGCTGAAAAAATCGAAATTAATGAATCTATATTTACAGATGATGATAAAAACATATATTATAAAGTTAGACAAGTAGAACAAGTAAACACATTAAAATTAGATGGTAAAATTAACGCTGCTTTTGATTTATTATCAGAAATTGTTATAGAAGTGGACAAATATTTAGATAATACTCATGTTAATTCAGATGATGAAGCTATAAAAACGAATAGATTATCTATTATAAAAATTTTAAGTGATAAAATTAATGAATTATTTAATCCAACAGAGATTGTGAGGTAAGATTTATGGTTAATTTATATGTTATTTCAGATTCAACAGGTGAAACAGCTAATCAATTAGGAAATGCGATCATGATTCAATTTCCATCTGTAGAATTTAATAGAAAAAGATATTCTAATATTACAAATGCAAAGCAAGTCGAAAAAATTTTTGAGCATAATGAAGGAAAAACAATTGTTTTGATGACGGTAGTAGTTGATGAAGTTGTAAATAAAATTAAAAGTTATCAAAGTGAAGAATTTGAAGTTATAGATTTACTATTAAGCCCAATAACACATATTGAAAATTTTCTTGGACAAAAAGCAAATAGAAAACCAGGATTAATGAGAGATTTGGATAATTCATACTTTAATAAAATTGAAGCTATAGAATTTGCCATGAATTTTGATGATGGTAAAAATCCTAAGGGATTTTTAGAAGCAGATATTGTACTTTTAGGAGTTTCTAGAACATCTAAAACGCCTTTGTCAGTATATTTGGCTAATAAATCATATAAAGTTGCAAATTTGCCATTGGTACCTGAAATTGAAATACCAAAAGAAATTTACAAAGTAGATAAGAAGAAACTTATAGGATTAATTATTGATCCTGTAAAATTAAATGAAATTAGAAATCAAAGATTATTAACTTTGGGATTGAGTCAAAATTCTACTTATGCAAATGATAAGAGAATTAATGAAGAATTAGAATTTGCTAAAAAATTGTATGAGGATTTGGGATGTACAGTTATAGATGTTTCTTCATCTACCATTGAAGAAACAGCAGCTAAAGTAATAGAACAAATAGAGAATTAATCAGGAGTTTATATGGGGTTTATACCGGAACAACAAATAGAAGAATTAAAATCAAGAATAGATATTGTGGATATAATTTCTGAATATGTTGATCTAAAGAGAGCGGGATCCAGTTTTAAGGGGTTATGTCCGTTTCATAATGAGAAAACTCCATCATTTATGGTTAATCGTGAAAAAAATAATTTTCATTGTTTTGGGTGTCACGAAGGTGGCGATGCAATATCATTTATAATGAAAATGGAAAATTTAGAATATATTGATGCCATAAAATTTATAGCTGAAAAATTAGGCTTTTCTTTAGAAGAAACAGAATATTCTAAAGAAAAAGTTTCAAGAAGTAATAAGCTTTATGAAATTAATTCAAAAGCTGCCAGATTTTATTTTAAGGAATTACTTACAAATCAAATTCCTCAAAATTATTTGAATGAAAGAGGATTAAATAAAAATATTTTGAACAAATATTTTTTAGGATATGCAAATCATAATAATGATTTATATAAATATTTGAAAAAAGAAGGCTTTCAAGAACAAGATATCCTAGATTTAGGTCTTATTGGAGAAAAAAATGGAAACTATTATGATAAGTTTAGAGATAGACTTATCTTTCCGATTTTAAATAATAAAAATAAAGTTATTGGTTTTGGTGGAAGGACACTAAACAATAATAATATAAAATATCTAAATTCTCCGGAATCAGATATATTTATAAAAGGTAAAAATGTATACGGAGTAAATGTAATTAAGAGAAATAAACAAGAAAAAATTATTCTTGTAGAAGGATATATGGATGTTATTTCATTGTATAATTATGGAATAGATTATGCTCTTGCTTCTTTAGGGACTGCATTGACAGAAGAACAGGCAAAGTTGATTTTACGATATTCAAAAGAAGTTTATATTGCCTATGATGGTGACACAGCAGGTATCAAAGCTACATTGAGAGCTATAGAAATTTTTAAAAATTTAGATGTTCAATTAAAAATTTTAGAGTTTCCAAATGGTATGGATCCTGATGAATTTATTAAATTAAAAGGCAGAGAAGCATTTGATGATATGATGAAAAAAGCGTCAAATGTTATTGATTATAAATTAAAGAAACTTTATGAATCAAGTGAAAATCAAATTAATTTTATAAAAGAGATCACTCAGTTTTTAGCAAGTATAAGAGGAAATGTAGTTAGAGATTTATATATAGATAAATCTGCTAAATTTATAGGAGTAACAACTGAATCTTTAAGAAATGACGTAGATATAATTATTAAAAAAAATAATCAAAGAGAAGAGTTTAGAAAATCTCAAAATTTTAACAACAATAAAAAGGGGTATATAAATCCTACAGTTAAGACTCATACAGTTCAAAAAACGGAAAATGAAAATAAAAAAAATTTATTGCAAAGAGAAATAATAATGTACTCTATGATAGATAAATATTGTTATGATGAACTGAGAGAATTTAAGAATTTTTTAGAAAATGATAATTTTATTAAAATATATAAAAAAATAGAAGAACATTTTGAAAAAAATTTAATTATAGAAGACATATTAAATATGGAAATCTTTAATGATTTAGGATTAGACATAGAATATAATAATTTAATTAAAAATATAGAACATGCAAAACTAGATAGTATATTATTAGAGTTAAAACACAGAGTAGAAGTATTCAAGTTGCAAACTAGATTGGGTGAAATAAAAGAAGAGCTGAAAGAAAAAAGAGGCGACAGAGAACTTTTATTAGAATATACTAATTTATTGCAGAAATTGACTTAAGGAGGATGTATGAAGGATAAAGATATTGAAATGGAGAATTTAAGGTTGTCAATTTTAGAAGAAGCAAAATCTTTAGCAGAAGAAAAAAATGATACAATTTTAATTTCACAATTAGAGTCAATTGATGGATACTCAAATTTAGAATATGATGACATTGAAATCTTGAAAAAAGAGTTAAGTGATATGGACATTGATCTGTTAAAGGATGGTTTTGTAGAACCTGAACACGACGATGAAGATGTTGATTATGATAGTATCGAAGATGAAGCACCGGATTATGATGATGAAGATGCACAAGAGGACGAGGATATAAGTGAAATTAAAGGTGCCTTTGTAGATGATCCCGTAAAGATGTATCTTAAAGAAATTGGAAAATTAAATCTTTTGTCAAAAAAAGAGGAAATTACACTTTCAAGGCAAATGGAAGAAGGAGAGATAGCTTATAAAGCAATTGAAAATCTGCCATATACAATTGATGAGGAAGTAGAGCTATCTAAAAAACAAGCTTATTTTGATTTAGCTAAAAAAATAATTTTTGGTAATAGTAATTTAGAAGAAGGTAAAAAAATTGATGAAAAAATAATAAATGAATTGAATTTTATTTATTTAATGAGACGATTTACTAACTGTATTGAAAATGAAACGGATCATGAAAAAGAGGGGTTAAATTTATTAAAATACTTAAATGATTTAGTAGTTACAAGACTTGATAAAACAATAATTTCAGATGATCAAATGAATGATATTTCCACAGCTATTGAGATGATTAAATCTATAATATTTGACTTGGTTTTACCGGATGGAACGGATCTGGAATTAGATGGAAAGATGACATCATCGTACAAAAAAACATGTGAATACACATATAAAAATAAAAATGCAATTATTAAATTGGCTAAAAAAATAAATGACAAGACAGATATAGAATATCATTTCTTTAATGAATTCAACGAATTAGATATCGAATTAATAACTGAAAGTGAAAAACTTTCAATGGAAACTAAATATGAAATATTAAAATATTACGTATATTCTGATTTAATTGTTAGAGAAAGACATGAAAAAGATAATAGGGGAGTTATGTTCTTTGAAGAAGATAATTACAATAAATTAGATATCGGTCTTGAAAAAATATTAAATAGAATCAATGGGAAATGTGAAGATAAATCTAAATTTATTTTAAGTGTAGATGAATATGATACATTAAAAGAGATTTATGAACGTGGAAAATTAAATGAAAAAATGATTCAAAGAAGCGGTTTAGATGATGCTGATGTTAAATACTTAAAGAAAAGATATAGAGTTGGCAAATATGCAAAGGGAAAACTTGCGGAAACAAATTTAAGACTTGTAGTTTCCATAGCAAAAAGATATGTTGGGAGAGGAATGAGTTTCTTAGATTTAATTCAAGAAGGTAATCTTGGTTTGATGAAAGCTGTGGAGAAATTTGATTATAAACGTGGATTTAAGTTCTCAACATATGCAACATGGTGGATTAGGCAGGCAATTACAAGAGCTATAGCTGACCAAGCTCGTACAATTAGAATTCCAGTTCATATGGTGGAAACAATTAACAAATTAGTTAGAGTTCAAAGACAGCTTGTTCAAGAACTAGGAAGAACACCTACAAATGAAGAGATAGCTAAAGAAATGGGATTAGAAGTTGAAAAAGTTAGAGAAGTTAGAAAGATTTCTCAAGAACCAGTTTCATTAGAAGCACCAATTGGAGAAGAAGATGATTCTCATTTAGGAGATTTTATTGAAGATGAAAAAGCTTTAGCACCGGATGAAGCAGCAAATCAAACAATGTTAAAAGAACAATTAGAAGAAATTCTTTCAACTCTTTCGGATAGGGAAAAGAGAGTAATTGAATTAAGATTTGGTCTTGTTGACGGAGTGCCTAAAACATTGGAAGATGTGGGTAAGGAATTTGATGTTACAAGAGAACGCATTAGACAGATAGAAGCAAAAGCAATTAGAAAATTAAAACGTCCGGGGAAGGGTGATAAAATTAAAGACTTTTTAGAAGGTTTTTAACATAATTTTTCACTTTAAGGTTAAGGTGTACATGTAAATTATAATAAATTACAATTTACATGTACATTTTTTGTATATTGTAATTTATATAAAAGGGAAAATATGAAAAGATTAGACATATTAGTAAGTTATATTGATGAAAATAAAATAGTTGCAGATGTGGGAGCTGATCATGGAATTACTTCTATAAAAGTCTATGAAGAAAAAAATCCTAAAAAGGTTATAGCGACAGATATTTCAGCAAATTCATTGCAAAAACTTAGAGATAAATTAGAAAATAACAATTATAACATTGAAACAATTGTCACAGATGGTATATACGCATTAAATCAGGAAGTTAATCAAATAATTATTTCGGGGATGGGAGGATTTTTAATAGCTGAAATTCTTGAAAGAGGCATTGAAGTTGCTAAAAATGCAGAAAAACTTATACTTCAACCAAATAACTCACAAACACATTTAAGAAAATGGCTACATGATAATAACTTTGAGATTATTGATGAAAATATCTGTAAGGAAGAAGGTTACTTTTATAATATTATTGTGGCTAAATTTAGAAAAAATGAATTAGTTGAAAAATATTCTAAGGAAGAATTTTATAAATATGGTAAGAGTAATATTTTAAATAAAGATGAAATTACAAAAGAAATTATTGAGATAGAAATACAGGATTTAAAGGATGTATATACTCGTATAGAAAAGATAAATACAGATAAGACGAATAAAAGAAAATCAGAAATTTTAGGAAAAATAAAAATTTTGGAAGGATTATTATGCAAATTCGAGAAATAATTGTAAAGTTTGAAAAAAAACATCCTTTAGATTTACAAGAAAAATGGGACAATGGTGGTATTCAAGTTGGAAATAAAAACGATGAAGTTAAAAATATTTTATGCACACTTGAAATTACAGAGGAATCTTTAGATTATGCTATCCAAAATGGTTGTAATTTAATAGTTTCTCATCATCCGATAATTTTCCCGAATGTGAACAATATTCAATTTGATGATTTTAAGGGCAAAAAGATAATTAAAGCAATAAAGAATGATATTTGTATTTATGCTTCACATACTGCTTCGGATGTTAGTGGATTTAATGAATTTTTGTTTGAAAAAATCGGATATAAATCTGAAGGTAAAATAATTCTTACTGAAGGAGGATATGGATATGGCTTAATTGCTAGTGTAGATGATTCTTTGGATAAAATAGTTTTAAATATAAAAGAGGGATTAGGTTTAGATAAGGTAAATTTTTATAATGCAAATAATGAAATTAGCAGGATAGGATTTATTTCAGGTTCAGGTATGGATTTTATAAATGAAGCAATTTCTTTAGGTGTGGATTTATTTATTACAGGAGATGTAACCCATCATGTTGCAATGGATACTCTTGAAAAGGGATGTTCGATTTTAGATATTTCACATGAGGGTTCAGAAAGATTGTTTGCTGATTTTGCAGAAGCATTTTTATTAAATGAAAAATTACCTGAAAATGTTCAAATTTTCAAGTATTATAATGATGAGAAATATTTACCTAAAATCATTTAATTGATTAATTTATGTAATTATGATAAGATTTCATTGCGAGTATGTTAGATAATCGCTGGTAATTTTTATTACGAGAGGAAAGTCCGTGCACCACACAGCAGAATGCCAGATAACGTCTGGTGGAGGTGACTCTAAGGATAGTGCAACAGAGATATACCGCTGAATTTCTAACTTATGTGTTTAACAATTGAAATAATTTAGGTGTTGAGCCGTCGAATCTTTCCAATCGAAGCTCCATTTTCGGTCGATTCTCTTGGAGATTCTTGGCATGACACCTACTTTATACTTCAACTATCTCATGGTATTTTATACCATGAGATAGTTGAGCGCATAAGTTAGGGGTTCAGTAAGGGTGGAAAGGCGAGGTAAGAGCTCACCAGCATATGGGTAACTATGTGGCTATGTAAACCCCATTCGGTGCAAGATCAGAATAGGATACAAACCTAGTAGCTGGCTAGGTCCGGTAGGTAGATTGCTTGAATGTATAGGTGACTATACATCTAGATAGATGATTATCAAATACAGAACACGGCTTATAAATATGCTCGCATATTTTTTAATATAGGAGATGGATATGAAATTAAAAATGGTAACAGAAAAGTTTAAACCTAAATATGCTACCGAAGGTTCAGCAGGATTTGATTTGTATTGCAATAATCAGGAACCAGTCACTGTAAAACCGAATGAAGTTGTAAAAATTCCAACTGGTATAAAGGTTGCAATTCCAGAAGGATATTTTGGGGCAATATATCCAAGATCCTCAACAGGAATTAAACACAGAATTACATTAGCAAACACAACAGGGATAATTGACAGTGATTATAGGGGAGACATTCAAATCTTTTTTGTAAATAATTCTGATAAGGACCATGTGATTCACAATGGAGACAGACTAGCTCAAATGGTAATTCAACCTTATGTAAGAGTTGATATTGAGTTAGTTGATGAGCTTGATGAAACACATCGTGGTGAAGGTGGGATTGGTTCAACTGGAAGATAATGAAATTTTGTTTCTTATAAAAGCCATATGTGCATAAGTAGCTAAGGTTAATTTTATACACCAACACTATTTATTGTAGAACCTTTATTGTAAGATTCGTAAAAGTTTTTTGGATAGAAATTTTAAATTTCTATCCTTTTTTTATTTTAAAATTTACTGTATAATAAAATCTATTACGGAGGGTATTATGGAAAAATTAAAATTTAAATCAAGATGGGGCTTTATTATAGCCTGTGTCGGTTCAGCAGTAGGTATGGCTAATGTATGGGGTTTCCCTTACAAAGTTGGAGCAAATGGTGGAGGAGCTTTTTTACTATGTTATTTGTTATTTATAATGATTTTTAGTTATACAGGACTATCATCTGAATATGCGATTGGTAGAAGGGCTAAAACAGGGACATTAGGAGCATATCAATATGCTTGGAAGACAAAAAATAAAGAAAAAATTGGTAAAATTATTGGTTGGATTCCTTTAATAGGGACTATGACTATAGCTATAGGTTATTCAGTAATTATTTCTTATGTATTTAAGGCTTTAGTTGACTCTTTAAGTGGAATGTTGATGACTGCTAATCCGGAACAATGGTTTGCCTCATTTGCTTTTAAAAATTATTCGGTAATACCATATCATATATTTGTAGTAATTTTTACAATGATTACAGTATTATTTGGGGTAAGAAGTATAGAAAAAACAAATAAGATAATTATGCCATTATTTTTTATTCTGTTTTTAATACTTGCAATTAGAGTATTTTTTATGCCTAATGCAATTGAGGGGTACAAATTTATGTTTACACCTGACTGGAAACATCTAATAAATCCCATGACATGGATTTGGGCAATGGGACAAGCATTTTTCTCCTTATCAATAACTGGATCAGGAATGATAGTTTATGGATCATATCTAGGAGAAGAAGTTGATATTTTAAATGGAGCTAAAAATACAGCTTTATTTGATACTTTAGCAGCATTAGTCGCAGCGTTAGTTATGATACCGGCTGCATTTGCATTTAATTTAGATCAAAGTTCAGGACCTGGTTTATTATTTAATACATTGCCTAAAGTATTGCAAAACATACATCTAGGAAGAATTTTTGCGGTTATATTATACACAGCAGTTTTATTTGGTGGGGTTAGTTCAATGCAAAACATGCTTGAAGCAGTTACAGAATCAATTACATATAAGATAAAAGGTGCAAATAGAAAACTTGTTTTATTACTTTTGTGTATTGTAGTTTTATCAGTAGGTGTATTTATGGAGCCAATCGCTGAAACAAAAGGAGCAATTTTAGGTGGATGGGGTCCATGGATGGATCTTGTTTCAATCTATGTAATTCCAATGGGTGCAGCAATGGGAGCATTTTCATGGTTTTGGGTATGGAAAAAAGAAGAAATTATAGAAGAGATTAATAAAGGAAGTTCAAAGAAAATTGGGAAATTATGGTATTTTGTAGGTAGGTGGATATACACACCGCTAGCAATTATTTTATGTTTAATTGCTTTGATTTACAAAATATCATTTTAGGAAGGAATTAATATGACAAATCCAATTGGATTATATTTACATATTCCGTTTTGTCAGAAAAAATGTAATTACTGTGATTTTTTAACATATACAGATGAAGATGAAAAAATAGATCTTTATGTACAATATTTGTTAAATGAAATTAGATTATATAAAAATCAAAATATTTTTTTAGATACAGTATATATTGGGGGAGGGACACCTTCATATTTAGCAGCATCATATATGGATAAAATATTAAAAGAATTGAAAAATACATTTAAAATAACAGAAAATGCAGAAATTACCATTGAGATGAATCCCGAATCTGTTACAGAAGAAAAGATTAAAATTTATCTTGAAAATGGAGTAAATAGATTTTCAATGGGAGTACAAACTTTCAATAATGATGTATTACAAATTATGGGGAGAATCCACAATAGCTATACAGTATTTAAAAAGTTAAAAATGTTAAGAGAGCTCGGCTGTAAAAATATCAGCATAGATTTAATGCTTGCAAATCCTAAACAGGATATGAAAGTTTTGGAAAAAGATTTAGAAATTGTTTCAAAATTAGATATAGACCACGTTTCATATTATTCATTAATCCTTAAAGAAAAAACATATTTTGATATTTGGTACAACGATGGGAAAATTGAATTATTTGATCCGGAGATTGAAAGAAATATGTACCATAAGGTTGTAAATACATTAAAGCTAAATGGATTTAATCAATATGAAATTTCCAGTTTTGCAAAAAGTTCAAAATTTGAAAGTACGCATAATAAAAAATACTGGAATTTACAAGATTATATAGGTATCGGTATGGGCGCTGCTTCTAATATTGGACTAACAAGACACACAAATCATAGAAAATTTGATGAATATTTTAAGATGATTGATAATCGGGAAAAGCCAATTCAAGAAGTTGAAAATCTTGATAAAGACACAAGAGAAAAAGAGTATATGATGTTAAAACTAAGAATGCAACAAGGTTTTGAAATATCAGATATGAACACAAGATTTAATATAGATATTATGGAAAAGTACGGAGATGTACTTAAGAAAAATATTGAAAATGGCATATTAGAAAATGATGGAATTAATATCAAGTTTACTGACTTTGGTATTGATAACGGTAATATGTTTTTTAGAGATTTGTATAAAATATAAAAAATCTCCTTATATTTGATAAAGTAATATTATTTCCGACTGTTATATTTTTATATTTGAATTAACATAAATATTATGATATAATTATCAAAATATAAAAAAGTAAGGGATTTGATATGTTGTATAACTTAGGAGATAAACTTAAAGAAATAAGAAAATCTAAAAATCTATCTATTGAAAAATTTGCAGATAAATTAAATATTAGTTCTAGGCAATATTTTAGAATAGAATCTAACAAATCAACTCCTTCTTTGGAAAGTTTGCAAAAATTTTCAGAAATATTAAAAATTGATTTATTTAAAATATATAAAGAATTAAACGATAATGATATTTTGGAGTATTTGAATTTAAGAAATTCACTTTTTGTAATTTTAGATAATAGAGAAATGGAAAAGTTAGAAGAATTTCTTTGCAATATAGAGTCTAAATATCAGCATGGTATGAATACAAGAAATCAAATTTTGATAGAGCAGCTATATTTATTTGCTAAAGGGACATTGCTTTTTTATAATAGAAATTTTCAAAAATCGTTAAAAATATTGAATAATTCATTAAAAATAACTATTCCAAACTTTAAAATAAAAAACTTCAAAACATTTGAATATAATGATATAGAATACAGAATTTTATTTTGTATTTCATTTAATTATGAATATATGAATATGCAAAAAATCTACTTGGATATTATTAAATTTATGGAGGAAAATATTTCAGAGGATAATATACTGTATATACAATTCATATATAATAAATATGTTTCCATATATAAAAATAGACAATTTGAAATAGTGATAAATGAACTTTCAAAAATCATTTCTAAATTAGAAAAAGAAAATAAACATAAAAATTTAGATAGATTATATTTTTTAATTGGTTTATCAAAAAAGGAAATAAATGATATCGATTATAAAAATGATATAAAAAAATCAATTAAAATTGCTACTTTATTTAAGCAAGAACAATTAATTGATCTTTATGAATATTTTCTTAAATAATATGTTTAAGAATAAAGCTTAGTATTTGAAAACCATTCAATGATAGGTGGTTCAGGATTAGGTTTTTCTTCTTTTTTTGACGCTACAAAAAAATTAAATAACATCAATATGAAAAAAAATAAAATAACTTTTTTCATGAGTCCTCCTTGTTTTTTTATTATATTACTTTAATATAAATTTTTTTTCAATGACATGTATGTCATGTATTTAATAATTATATTTAATTTAAATAACTTTATTTATATTTTTCATAAAACATGACATCGATGTCATTGTTAAATGAAAATGATTATGTTAATATATGGTTGTAAGTTATAATCTACAAAAAAATATTAATGTAGGAGAAAAAAATGAAAAAAAATTTTAAAAAATTAGTAGCTTTTGTATTTGCTTTTGTAGTAATGTTCAATTTTGAATTTGGGTTTGTTGAAGCATTTTCTTTGAATAGAAATGAGATATTACCATCAGCATGGGCTGGAAGACCAGGCGGTAATAGCGGGGTCGAAGAATGGACAAGTATGCAAAATAGGATAGGATATGGAGAAATGTATGGAGATTATAAATTGGTATCAACACATACTGGTTCAGTTCGTAATCTAAATAATAGTAGAAGTGCAGTAACATCTGCTATTTTAGGGACAATTGGATTTAGCAATTCACCTCTATTTGGTGCAATTTCTTATCTGGCTTCCATATTTGCATCATATTCTGGAGGGTTTATTGGAGAATATTATAAGTCATATCTTTATGCTTCAGGTAGAAGAAGTAAATTAGTATT
This sequence comes from Helcococcus sp. KG196, assembly GCF_046035495.1. Lineage (NCBI taxonomy): Bacteria > Bacillati > Bacillota > Tissierellia > Tissierellales > Peptoniphilaceae > Helcococcus > Helcococcus sp. KG196. The sequence continues at coordinate 115,871 of NZ_JBFNFI010000003.1, read as the reverse complement.
AAAGTTTTATGATTCTAATCATAATTTAGTAGACACAAAAGTAGAAATAAGTAAATGGTAATAAAAATGTTATTATATTATTTTTCGATAATTCTGATATTAATAAAAATCTCCCTAATGATTATGCTTGGTAAGTTTAACAATATACTTCATATAATTTTCTACATAATTATAATATTGGATATAGTTAATATATATTTTTTGAATAAAAATAAAAAAGAATCCAAATTAACTGCAACATTTTTATATATGAGTATAATAACTTTTATTCATTTAATAGTGTTGTATGTTTTATATATTTTTAATGTATTTTAGTTGAATTTATAAAGTTAATCTTTATAAAGGAACTTTAACACTAACTTCAGAATATTACGGTAGATATGAATAATAAAAAAGGTCGGATAAAACCGACTTTTTTATTAATAAGAGGTTGATATGATAAAATTGGAAATTAAAAAAATATATAAATCAAAGTTAATATTATTTACTATTTTATTCGCTGTTATTATGTCTTTTTATGTAAATTATAGATCAAATACAAAAGATGGGTTATATATAGAATATAGTTCATATGAAAGTTTTTCGCCTCTTTCCATTTTTTATGAAAATTTTTCTGAAAATGAATATAAGTTAATGAATAAGGAAAATTATGGCTTAGATTTTGAAAAAATGTTTAAATATCATTACAGAAATTATCCAAAACTAATGAATTTTATGACAAATATAGATAAAAAATCATTTAAAGAAAAATATGATATAAGTAAAGATTTTTTTTATTTAGAATATAATAATTTAAGAGATGCGATAGAATATAATAAAAAATATGGATTGGAAATTGATGATGAAAATGATTTGAAATCTTGGAAATATGGAATTTTTGAGATGGAATATATAAAAGAAAATGACTTACATACCAATATTGGATATTTTGAATTTTTGTCAACTAACTATGCAAGAAGAATAATATATAATAGTAAAATAATATTTGGTATACCATTTTTAGTATTTGCGATATTAATATTTTATGGGATTTTAAGCAAAGAAAGAGAAGATGGTACGATTAATCTATTGAAAACTCAACCTATAGATTATAGAAAATTAGTTATTTCAAAATTAATTTCAATGAATTTAATTTCCATAATATATTTGTCATCTTTTTTTATATTTTTTGCATTAATATGTTTTGTTCAAGGAATTAATCTAGGTGGATTTAGAGAAATTTATAGAATATTTTATGATGGAGTAGATCCAAGATACTTTAAGGCATATGAACTGATATTACTGATATTATTATCGTTTACGATAATAATGAATTTAATTTATTCAATTATAATACTTATAAATTCAATATTTAGGAGTAAATATTCTTCATTAGCCTTTTTAATATCAATTTTTGGATTAGGATATACATTTACAGAAAATATTAAAAGTTTAAAAACAGTATTTAATCCGATATATGCAATGGATCATGTTAGGAGCATAAAGGGTAAAATAAATTGTGTTGTAGAAAAAAATGGTTTAGGGACATATCAAAACATAAATCATAGTAGCTTAATCTATTTACTAATATTTTTTATTATTTCGGTATTTTTAATATTTGTAGCTGCAAAATTATCAGAGTTTGATTTTAAGGTTTATGAAAAAGAAAAACAAATTAATATTAATAAATATAGTGTATTTAAATTTGAGGTAAGAAAAATAGTTAATAATCAGAGTTTTGTAATATATTTACTTGCAACATTAATTTTAATATTTTCTTTACATTTTTTTGAAGTAACTGAAGTATTAAATGGGATTAATTTTAATCTAAAGCCTAAAGGAAAATTAGAATTATATAAGCATCATTTATTATTGGAAGAAAAAAAACTAAAAAATTTAAATGGTGATATGGCCGAATCGATTCAATTTAATATAGAAAAATATAAAAAAATAATAAATAATTATAACAATTTAATAGATGGTTATAATAAAAATGATTCAAAAAAGTTTTACAAGGCTCAATCATTTCAAGACAAACTTGAATATGATATGAGGGGAATGGGAGGTAAAATAAAAAAAACACCACTTACTATATATGAAAATATTTTATTAAATAATGTATCAGTTGATAATAATGTAAAACCAATAGTAAAACAATATTTTATATTTTCACATTATCAAAAGTTTAAATCAAATTTTGAAGAAACTCTAGACAGAAAAAATGCAAAATACTTAACAAACTCAGGTATATATACAACATACAGAATGTTAAAATATCAAGATTTAGATATAATATTTTTGGGGATTATAATGTTTATGATAATTAATGGGTATGTATCGGAAAAAGAAAATGGAAGTCAGCTAAATATGATATATACACAACCCTTAAATAGATTTAAATATAATATTACAAAAGTTTTTTCACAAATATATGTATTATCGATTTTCTGTTTTGTAGTATTTGCATTTGCGATATTAAACGGTGTTATTACAGAAAGATTTGGAGAAATAAAACAACCTGTAATTCACTATTTAACATATGTTAAAAATTTTAATAGTATAAATGAAGAAGATGCACTAAAAACAATATCTACAATGCCAATTTGGCAGTATCTAACAAAGACATTTATAGTGATGATAATGCAAGGATTTTTAATATCATCAATAGCAACATTATTTTCAATATATACAAAGAGTAAAAATCTACTAATCGCAATGACTTCGGGATTTATATTAACAGGTGTGATTTTAACAAATTTATTAAATGTAAATATCGTAAAATTATATAGTCCATTTAGCTATTTATTTGCAAATAAAGTGGCAGATAATTCGGTCATGATAAGAAATGTAATAATCGGTGGGAATTTTGTGACAAGTATTATGGTATTAACTGTATGGAGCATAATATTTATGATAATTGGAAGCATGATAGTTAATAAAAGGAAACAAAAAATTTAATAAAATTAATTTATTAAAATAGTATATATTAAAGCTAAAAAGAAAAATTTTTAAAAATGACATCGATGTCATTGAAAAGTTAAAATAATTATATTAATATATAGTTGTAAGTTATAATTTACAAAAATATATATTTAGGAGAGAAAAATGAAAAAAATAGTAGCTTTTGTATTTGCATGTGGTTTAGTGTTTTCAAGCTTTAATGGAGCATATGCGGATGATTTTAAAAATAGTGAAATTATGCCGACAGGCATGGTAAAAACTTTTATAGTTTATGAAGATATTTTACCAGCTAAAACAAATCCAATGTATGTTTTTAAAAGAATTCAAGAAAATGGTTTTTATTATGAAGGATATATAAAAAGAGGCAAAAAAGTAGATAAAACAGAGAGTACTTTACATTATTATTCCGGAGTACTATATTTAGTTTCAAATCCTTATGACATAGGAGCATATTCTATTTACATGAATGAATAATAATAAAATGCTAGTCTTTTTGACTAGCTTTTTATTAATAAGAGGTTGATATGATAAAATTGGAAATTAAAAAATTACATAAATCAAAGTTAATATTATTTACTATTTTATTCGCTATTATTATGTCATTTTATGTAAATTATAGATCTAATAATATTTTAGAATTAAGTCATGAATATAAAGTATCAAAAGTTCCAGGAGATACTATTTTAATTGCTAATGCAAGAAAAAATGATTTTCATTTTCTAAAAAATTTAGAATATATAACTAGACTAAATGAAATTATAGATAATAATCATTACTCTAAATATTCAGAGCTTAATCATTTTATGTCAAATATAGATAAAAAGACATTTAAGGAAAAATATGATATAAGTAAAAAATTTTATGAATTAGATTACAATTTATTAACAGAGGTATTAAAATTTTATAAGGATTATAAATTAGAGTTAAAAGATAAACTAGAAAAAAAAGATGTTAATTATGCTGTTTTGGAAATGGAATATCTAAAAAAAAATGATATTCCTAGAAATAATAGTTTTTTAGAACATTTATCAACAAATTATGCAAGAAGAATCATATATAATAGTAAGATAATATTTGGTATACCATTTTTAGTATTTGCGATACTAATATTTTATGGGATTTTAAGCAAGGAAATGGAAGATGGTACGATTAATCTATTGAAAACTCAACCTATAGATTATAGAAAATTAGTTATTTCAAAATTAATTTCAATGAATTTAATTTCCATAATATATTTGTCATCCTTTTTTATATTTTTTGCATTAATATGTTTTGTTCAAGGAATTAATTTAGGTGGATTTAGAGAAATATATAGAGTATTTCATGAAGGGTTAAATCCAAAATATATTTTAGCTTATAATCTTATGCCATTAATTTTATTATTATTTTTTACAATTATGAATTTGATGTATTCAATAATATTATTTGCAAATTCAATATTTAGAAGTAAGCAAGTATCATTGGCTCTGTTAGTTACTTTATTTGGATTGAGTTTCACGTTTACAGAAAATATTGAAGGTTTAAAAACGGTATTTAATCCTATATATGTAATGGATTATATTAGAACAATTAATGGAAAAATTTTTTCGACGATATCAATATCGGGACAATATGAATATAAAGAATTGTATAGTAGTAACTTTTATTTTTTAGGTATATTTATTTTATTCACAACAATATTAATTTTAGCAACAATTTATATACTTAGATATAATTTTAAGTTTAATAAGGTTCAAGATAAAATTTATATTAATAAATATAGTGTATTTAGATTTGAAGTAAGGAAAATAACTAATAATCAAAGTTTTTTAATTTATTTATTAGCAACATTAATTTTAATATTTTCTTTACACTTTTTTGAGAAAAACAAAGCTATAAATATTAAAAATTATAAAATAGGAGAAAATGGAGAGATAAAAGAAATAATAGAAGAAGTTAAATTAGAAAAGAATAGAATAGAGGCTAGAGGTGAAAGTATAAAAAATATTAATTTGAGTGATATAAACTCTTCATTTTATGCTTTAGCAAAAACGCAAGAAAATCATATAAATAATATGATAGCAGGATATAAAAAAGGAGATTCTAGCTTATTTTATAATTCTCAAAAGTGGCTTGATATATTTAACTCAACTCACTATAATACTATGTTTATTTCTAAACAAGATTCACTACCATTTAATACTTTTGAAAATGAAGTATTAAGTGATGTGTCTATAAAAGATAAAGTAATACCTATAACAAAAAGAGATTTTAAATTTTCAGAATATCAAATTTTTAATTCTAATTTGATAGAAAAACAAGTTAGAAATCAAGAAAGATATGGAACAAATTCAGGTGTATATACCATATACAGAATGTTAAAATATCAAGATTTAGATATAATATTTTTAGGGATTGTAATGTTTATGATACTTCATGGGTATGTATCGGAAAAAGAAAATGGAAGTCAGCTAAATATGATATATACACAACCCTTAAATAGATTTAAATATAATATTACAAAAGTTTTTTCACAAACATATGTATTAGCGATTTTCTGTTTTGTAGTATTTGCATTTGCAATATTAAATGGTGTAATTACAGAAAGCTTTGGAGAAATAAAACAACCTGTAATTCACTATTTAACATATTTTAAGAAATTTAATATCCCTGAAGAAAGATTAAATGCAATAAAAACATTTACGACTATGCCAATTTGGCAGTATCTAACAAAGACATTTATAGTGATGATAATGCAAGGATTTTTAATATCATCAATAGCAACATTATTTTCAATATACACAAAGAGTAAAAATTTACTAATTGCGATGACATCGGGATTTATATTAACAGGTGTGATTTTAACAAATTTATTAAATGTAAATATCGTAAAGTTATATAGTCCATTTAGCTATTTATTTGCAAATAAAGTGGCAGATAATTCGGTCATGATAAGAAATGTAATAATCGGTGGGAATTTTGTGACAAGTATGATGGTATTAACTGTATGGAGCATAATATTTATGATAATTGGAAGCATGATAGTCAATAAAAGGAAACAAAAAGTATAAAGTATGGTTGCTACAACTTATAAGTTTACAACTATTTATAAGTTGAAATCGAATTTAGACACTAGCTGTATACTTTACGGATAAAAACCTTATTTTTAACAATTTTGTTTGCTGTGCTTGTAAAATTTTACGGATAAAAATAGATGTTTGGTGGATTCTGTCTGCTTTTAGCTATTTATTTTTCATTATTACTTAAAATTTACGGACAAAAAGGTCTAACTTTAGATTTTTGTATGCTTATTTTAGCAAAATAGTAAAAATTTTACGGACAAAAAATAGAAAATTAAAAAATGAGTCTGCTTTTAATTATTAAGAAAATGTAACAATATTTGAACTGAAACTTTAATTTATTTCTTAGCTTGATTTTATCAAGATGTAACAACTAATAAGTAGAGAGAGTTTCGATTAGAAATTATACAACTAATATCTTGTACCATATTTAGAGAATATTGTTAGTTCGACATCTTTTGATTAGAAATTATACAACTAATATATTACAAATAGTTTGAGATGAAAATAAAACATGTGGTTTTAATTATAAAATTATTATGCGAGGAGGAATTATGTCAATCTTAAAATTAGAAAATGTAACAAAAAAATTTGGAAAGCAGGAAGTGCTTAAAGGAATTAACATGCATATTGAAAAACCCGGTATTTATGCTGTTATAGGACCGAATGGGGCAGGAAAATCTACTTTATTTAATGTTATTTCAAATTTATTAAAAGCAAATAGTGGTGAAATCGAAGTTGTTGGAAAGAAAAATACGAATTCAGATATATTTTTTGAAGTATCTTTTTTAAAAGATAATAGAGTTTTATATGACTATTTGACAGGATATGACCATTTAGCCTTTATTAAAACAGCACAAAAATTACCGAAAGAAAGAATAGATGAGGTTGTTGAGAAATTACAAATAGCCCATTATATGAATAAAAAAACCGGAGATTATTCATTAGGAATGAAACAACATTTACTAATTGCGATGGCAATGATGAATAAACCGAAACTTATGATACTTGATGAACCTTTGAATGGGCTGGATCCTACATCGGTAATTAAAGTAAGACATCTATTAAAAGAATTAGTAGAATCGGGAACAGCTATATTAATTTCATCACATACATTAAGTGAAATAGACTTATTGACAGATCAAATAATGTTCTTGAAAGATGGTCGAATAGTAGAAGAACAAATGGATTTAATAAAAGACAATATTTATGAGTTATCATTAACAAAAGAATCAGTAGAAAAACTTAAAGATTATCAAATTAAGGGATTAAATTATGAACTAAATCAAGATAAAATGATTGCGAATATTGGAATAAATAAAGTTTCATATCTAATAGAAAAATTAGAAGATGAGAATATAGAATTTACAGATATAACAAAGAAAAAAGTTGGTTCAGAAGAAAGATATATGAAGATGTTTCCTGAAGAAATGGAGAAAATTAGAAAATAGAAAATACCACTTAAGCATTTAGTTGGAGTATATATCCAATGAATAAGTGTCTTAAGTGGTTTTTATATTTTATTAATCCTTAAATTTCGTGAACTTTATCTCCAACATTTGAAATAATAAATTCTGCTTCTAAACCAGTATCTTCTTTATATCTTGGAGCAACATAAGCCTTAAATTCTTCAATTTTATCGGATTTAACAATGGCTATACCACAACCTCCAAATCCAGCTCCTGTCATTCTTGCACCAAGACAACCATCAAAATCATTTGAATGTTTAGTAATAGAATCCAAATGTGTTCCAGTAACTTCGTATAGTTCTCTTAATGAATCATTTGATGCTACTAATAGTTCTCCTAAAGTTTCTATATCTCCATTTTGTAATGCTTGCACAGCTTCAGCTACTCTTAAATTTTCCATGATAACATGTTCTGCTCTTTTTCTTACATCTTCATTTTCGATATTTTCAAGTAATTCTAAATTTTCTTCTGTAAGTTGGCATAAGTTATCTATTTCAGCATAATCTTGTAAAATTTCTAAAGCTTCCTCGCATTCTGCACGTCTTTCATTATACTTAGAATCTTTTAATTCTCTTCTTTTATTTGTATTTAATATTACAATTTTATTGTCTTTTAGTTTGAATGGAATATACTCAAAATCCAAAGTTTCGGTATCCAGTAAAACAGCATTATCTTTTTTTCCGTTTGCGATTATAAATTGATCCATTATTCCGGAGTTTACCCCTATAAATTTATTTTCCGTTTCTTGGCCGATTAATGCTAGCTCTACATTTGAGATTTTTCCTTTGTTGTAGAAAGTATTGAAGATTTCTCCAAAAAGAACTTCAAGTGAAGCTGATGATGAAAGACCGGAGCCATTAGGAATATTCCCGTAAACTAAAACATCCAGTCCTCCAATATCAAATCCTCTTTCCTTTATAAACTTTGCAACACCAAGAGGGAAATTCATCCATTCATTTTCTTCTTTATTTTCAATAGGAGAAAGTGAAACATGTCCTTCTTTAGAAAGATTTAAGCTTTTTAATCTTAAAATATTATCAGAATTTTTTCTGGCAATACCATATGTCCCTATTTCTATAGCGCAAGGGAAAACTTGTCCCCCGTTATAATCAATATGTTCTCCTATTATGTTGATTCTACTTGGGGAAAAGAATGTTTTAATTTCATTATCATTTTCACCAAATGCTTTTATAAATTTTGATTTTAATTCTTGTAAGTCCATTTTTATCCTCTTTTCTTAAATTTTTCAAAAGCTTCTCTTAGCTCGATAGCTGTATCTTCAACTCTTCTTGGATTTGTTTTTGCCCATACACAAGTTTCTGAGGATGCATTCCATTTAATTGAATTTGCTCCTCTTAATGGAGGGAAGAATTTTACATGGAAGTTGTAGAAGTTTTTGCATTCTTCTTCTAATTCACTATTTACAGGATTTTGATATATGCCCATCATGTAAGGAAATTCTCTGTTAAATAGTGTATCAAATGTTCCTAATAGATTTTTTAATATTTTAGCAAATTCTTCAGCTATTTCATCATTAAAATTTTCAAATGTATATATGTTATTTTTTTTAGGAACTATGTACACACCGTATGGATAATCTGTGAAGAATGGAAGAAATGCAACAAAATTATCATTTTCCATAATTATTCTTTCTTTTATTTTTAATTCTTCATCACGTATTTTTAATATTAATGATTCACCAGTTTTTTCAAAATATTTTCTTGAATTTTCAATTTCTTGTTTAATTCTTAATGGCATAAATCCATATCCGTAAATTTGTCCATGAGGATGACTTTGAGTAGTACCAACTTCTTTTCCTCTATTCTCAAATGTGAGTATATATTTTATATGCTCATCTTTTTTTATTTCTATAAATCTCTCTTTCCATAAATCAATCAATTCAATAATATGGCTAACTGGTAGTTGCCATAAAGATGCCTTGTGATCTGGTGAATATAGTATTACTTCAGCTTTTCCATAAGATTTAGCTGTTTTATAAAAATCCGTAGATATATCATCAGGAACTGGAGGCTCTTGCATCATTGAAGGCCAGTCGTTATCATATTTCATTACAGTATAATTTTCTTTTATTTGTTCAGAACCCGGACAAAATGCACAATAATCTTTTGGCATGTCAGGTCTATTTTGTCTATTTCCGTTTACAATTGTCCAATCGTTTAGTAAGGGATTGAATCTAAATTCCGCCATTTTTTACCTCGTTATTTTTTTATTTCATTTATATAATATCGAAAAATCTTTTTTCGTTCAACAATTTATGTGATATATATTAAAATACCGTTTTCATTTTTTACAAAACCGGAATATTTTATATAAAGTTTTTTCGAAAATTTTTAAATGAAATTTACAAATTAAAAACTTAGGGATATATTAAAAATGTAGATAAAAGAAAACATTTTCAATAGGAGGGGTTGAAATGAAGAAAATATATAAAAAGATATTGGCGACTGCATTATCAGTGGTATTTTTAGCATCGTTTGTGCCTCAAAAAGCATATGCTGCAGATTCTATACCTATGACAGGAGAGGCGAAAAGAAAAGCAAATCAACCAAAATTTTCAGGTTACAGAGTTTGGGATATAAGAGATTGGACGCCGAAAAATGATCCGGGGGCTCAACTTCTTAAAGCTAAAGTTCCTCTACAAAAAAGGAATGAACCGTTTAAGGCTACTCAAGCAAATCCAAAACTTGAATCAAAAGCTCAAATTATGTTGATGCAAGGAGATTATGGTAATACTTTTACTGATGGTATGATGTACAATAATACTTTTGGATATTATCCGCTAAGTTTTTGGCAATATACTGATTACTTTTCACCATGGCATGGAGCAACTACGGCTACAACTCCCGAAGATTTATATGATAGAAAATATGAATCAACAGCAGATAGAGGATGGGAGAAAAGATATTTTGAATTTGGTGTATTAAATATACCTAATCCGGCATATACAAATGCAGCTCATAAAAATGGTGTTAAATCTATAGCGGTTATTTATTTCGACCAATATTATAGACAGGGTCAAACAATCAATGAATTATTTGTTCAAGATAAAGATGGAAAATTTCCTGTTGCTGAAAAATTAATAGAAATGGCAAATTTTTTCGGATATGATGGATATTTCTTTAATGCTGAAGAAAATGTTGAAGAAAGATTTGCAGATAGAAAAAAATTATTTCTAAAGAGATTACATGATGCAGGATTGTATACACAGTATTATGACACTAATAGTAGCATGAATGATTCTAAATATAGTTGGTTATTTTTTGATACAAATAATGACGGTAAACAAGAAAGAATCCAAGATTCAGTATTTGTAAATTATGATTGGACTGGAAATGTTGATAATCAAATTGAATATATAAAAAATAAGGGAATAGACCCGTTTAAAGACGTATTCTATGGGGTCGAAGCAAATAAAAACGGATTTAATGGAAAACATAATTCAGCAAAACAAATTGAAAAATTATATGAAAAAAATACAAAAAACCCTAAAGCAAGCATAGCCTTATTTACTCCATCTGATTTTTATCAAAGAGGATTACCTGATGATATGATTCAAGATACAGGTTATCAATGGATGATTGAAGAAAGAGCAAGAATGTATTTTTCAGGTGCCAAAGTAAATCCTAGAGAAACAGGAATGTTTGAAGGATATAAAAGAGAAGATGTAATGCTTGATGATGCAAGTGGATGGGTTGGAGTAGCAGATTTTACAAGTGAAAAATCTGTAATAAAAGGTTCTAATTTTTATTCTTCCTTCAATATCGGTAAAGGTGTACAATACTTTGAAAATGGAAAAGTAAGTTTAGATGAAGAATGGTCAAATATAAATATTCAAGATATTCCACTAACTTGGCAATGGTGGGTTGATAGTGAAAAGGATAAAGCGAAATTAGGCGTAGATTTTGACTTTGGACAAAAAGAAGTTAGAAAAAATATATCTAAGGAAATAATAAAGTTACCATTTAAGCAAATAGGAGCTTATGAAGGTGGATCATCTTTAGTTACTTATGGAAAATTAGATGGTGAAAACACAATTAGATTATATAAAACGGATTTAGATATTAAAAGCACGTCAAAAATAGATATAACATTTAGAAAAACTTCAAATGATAATGTTAAAATGCAATTAGCATTGATATTCAAAGATAATCCTAATAAAATCGAGAAATTAGATGTGAAAAATTCTCAAAAATTGGCTGAATGGATTACTTCTAGTGTAGAATTGTCAAATTATTCTGGAAAACAGTTAGCTATGATTGGATTGATATTTAAGGGGCAATCTGAAAATTATCAAATGAATATTGGGAAAATTTCAGTAAGTGATGGGTTAACAGCTTCAAGTAAACCTGAAGGATTTAAAATTCAAAAATTATTTTCAGATGATGAGATGATTGTTGAATGGAAAAAAGAAGATTTTAGTAATGTAGATAAATATGAAATAAGAGGAGTTTTACCCAATGGAGAAAAAGTATTTTTAGGTGGAATTTATGATGATGTATTTTATATTAAATCATTAAAAAATGCTAATAAATTTGAATTAGTTGCTGTTGGTAAAAATGGAGAAAAGAGTGAACCTTCAATAGTTGAATTTAATCCGGATTCAATCGCAAATAGATTAAATTATGAAACTGAGACTGTTGAAGTAACGACCAAAAAAGACCATCCGGTAAAGGGTAGTATTGTACAATCTAAACATGATGGAAAATTAGTATTAAATTGGGAAAATCCAAAAGCTGATTACAAAGAATTAGAATTAAAAGTTACTTTACCGGAAAATGATTCTAAAGCATTATTTACAAAGATTATTAAAAAAGGGGAAAGTAATACAGAGATAAAAATTCCATATAATAATGGAGAAAAATTTGAAGCTACAATCTATACTGTATTAAATGACGGAAGTAAAGCAGAATCCGTTACACTAACGGGTAAACTGAAAGATACTTATGTTCAAAGATATAATAAAGAATTATTTAATGAAAAAAATAAAACATTTTGGAGTCCTGAGCCAAATGATTGGTCTAAATTACATGTTAAATTAAATGGTGAAATTGTTAAGTTTAATAATAGATTTGGCTGGGAATCAGATTACGCTATTAGAGGTGCGACACTAATGAATGTTACATTTTCTGATGATAAAAATACTTCAGAAGATGAATTAGAAGATGAAATGCAAGATGAATCAGAAGAAGATATTTATGATGATTTTGTAGATTCTAATGAAACGTATGGGCTTGTTGAAGTAGTTTTAGAAGACTATGTTGGAAATAAATCATTACCAACTTATATAAGATTAGGAAAAAATAAAGCTGAAGATTTGATATCTAAGATTGAAAAATCAGAAGATATGATTAATAGTGATAAATATAAAGAAGATGGTAAAGATAAAGTTAAAGAAGCGGTTGAAAAAGCAAAAGCTTTATTAAAGAAAAAAGATGTTTCTAATGCTGAAATTAAAGATATGGAAAAAATGTTGGATGAAATTCAAAATACTCTAGTATTGAAGGAAGCAGAAAAAGAAACACCAAAGGAAACGCCTAAAGAAACGCCTAAAGAAACGCTTAAAGAAACGCAAAAAGAAACATCTAAAGAAAAATATGAAGATAAAAATAAATTTGTTCCTAAAGTAGTATATGGTAGTGGACAAATTATTCAAAAAGGTAAAGTCGATAAAATAGAATTTAAATCGGATGGACTGTTAAAAACTTTAGAAAAAGTTGAGGTTGACGGAAAAGAATTAAGTAAATCGGATTATATTTCTTTAGAGGGAAGTACTATTGTAGTTTTACCTGAAAGATATTTTGGTAAATTACAGGAAGGAAATCATATATTAACTATGAAATTTGGAGAAGGTGAAAAAAATAAAGCGGGAAATGTTAATTTTGATTTTACCATAAAAGATAATAAATTAAATCCTTTAACTGCAGATTATGGAGTAGGAATTTATATTTCATTACTAGGTATTTCAATTTTAGGAATATATTTATCGAAAAAGAAAATAATTAAATAAATTATAATATTCTCTTAAAAAATAGATAATAGATTTAGTTTAATAAATCATAAAAAACTATAATTAAATAAGCTGATTCCAAAAATTTAGAAATTACATCAGAGACAACTAGAAATATTTGTCTCTGTTTCTTTTTTCTTAAAATTTCCTCTACTGCTACTATCATCATATTCATTGAACGTGAAGTTTTTATCAGTTTTTTACACACGAAAAATAGAAAACCATTTCATTTTCCTGTTGAAATATTTTTTTTTATGTTGTATAACTATCATAAAGAAAAAATATTATAGAGGTAGCAATGAAAAAGAAAATGTTGATGGCTATTACTGGTTCAATATCAGCAAGTAGTGCCCATGATTATTTGATATACTTGAAACAATTTTTTGAAGTAACAGTAATAATGACAGAAAACGCAAAAAAAATGATAAACAAAAACGTTTTAAGCTATTATGCTGATAATATATATGATACTTTATTTTATGAAAAAGAAATCCCTCATATTTTATTATCTTCAAAAGCAGATTTTTTTATTGTTTTGCCAGCGTCTGCGAATATAATAAGTAAAGTTTGTTGTGGAATCGCAGATGATTTAGTTACCTCAACAATTTTAGCATATAAAAAAGAAATTATGTTTTTTCCAAATATGAATAAAAATATGTGGTTAAATCCAATTTTACAAGAAAATGTAACTAAATTAGAAAAATTTGGTCATATATTTCTATTGTTTTTATATGTTTATATCGATATTAGAAGAAATGAAAGATATTACTATTGATGAGATAGTTAGAGGAGATATATATGAAAAAAATTTATAGATTACTATTATTAGTTTTAATTTTAAATATTGCAGATAGTATTTTCTATATGAGTATGTTGTGGTATATTAATAACAATTTTAAGGATAGTTATTTTCTTGGCTTGTTTTTTTCAATAACATTAATTCCAGATATTTTTATATTTTTTCTAGGACCAATAATAGATAAATTCAGTACAAAGAAATTACTATATATATCTATTTTTACACAAATTTCTTGTTTATTATTTTTTATTTTATTTAATCAATATTTGTCAATAGGTATATTATTATTCATAATTTTTATTTCTACAACAGCTAGCACTTTTAGTTATGTAATTCAAGGGACTTTAATCCCTAAAATTGTTGATAAAAATGAAATATTGTTTGCAAATTCTATATTTGAATTTTCTAGTAAAGTTCTAGATTCTTTTTTGAATTCTATAATATCAATAATTATTGCTAGTTTTGGCATTTTTATTTTATTTAGATATGATGTATTGATATTTATATTATCGTTACTGGTATTATCAGGTGTTAAACTTAAATTTCAAACAAAAGTTGATAATACTGAAGATAAATATAATTTTAAGAAATATAAATTAGAATTAAAGGAAGGTTTAACTTTTGTTAATAATAATAGTTTATTAAGAGATGTTACATTAATTTTCTTAATTATAAATTTTTTTAATGCTATACAGGCTGTTGCATATCCTATATATTCAAAAATATATTTTAATGGTGAAGTTTACTATGGTTTACTTCTAAGTGTTAAAGGTATTAGTGGGATAATTGGTAGTATAGTATCAAGTTATGTTATAAGAAAAATTAGTAAATCAAATTTATTGGGATTTCTTTTATTATTAAATGGAGTAGTATGGTTTGTAGCGATTTTTACAAGAAATATATATCTAAATCTTGCACTATTTTTTATTGGATATTTCGCAATGTCCATTTACAATATAGGGTTTAGTAGTATATTTCGTATTGTTCCACCGGAAGAATTGTTAGGAAGAGTTAATTCAACCGTAGATTCCTTAATAGCTGTAGCTATGCCTTTAGGAAGTTATATTGCTGGAATTATTATTACTGATAATATTGTGTATGTAATGACGATATTACCGTTATCTATGTTTGTTGGTGGAATTTATTTTATTAAGCATCAAAAATTAAATGAATTTTATTTATAGAGTAAATTATGAAATATTCTTAAAAAATAAGGTAATATTACATTTTCTTATCTCATATTTTTTTAATCGCATGGTGGTTGAATTCAAAATCGACAATCAATAATTTTTAGACTATATTTATGGGATGAAAAAAATG
The DNA here is from genome assembly GCF_046035495.1 of Helcococcus sp. KG196. NCBI lineage: Bacteria > Bacillati > Bacillota > Tissierellia > Tissierellales > Peptoniphilaceae > Helcococcus > Helcococcus sp. KG196. The sequence goes on along the minus strand of NZ_JBFNFI010000003.1, from coordinate 100,256 downwards.
TAAATATAATTAAAGAAAATTTTACAACTCTAGATTATATTCATTCTACCCATTTTGTACATATTTATTAATTATGATAATATGTGATATAATATTTTAAAAAAGTTAAATGGAGAATTTAATGAAAAGAGCTAAAAAAATTATTTTAACATTAGTGCAAATTATATTAGTTGCGGTTATTATATATAGTGTATATGAAATAGGAATATATTATTATCAAAATTATAGATCTACAAAAAAATTAAATGAAGTATCTGAACAAGTTACAAAAATTGAAAAAGATATAGAGGTTAATAACAAAGGAAAAGAACTTTCAAAAAAAGAAAAAGATAAACTTGCGAAAAAAATTATTGCTGATTTAAAAAAAAGAAATAAGGATATCAAAGCATTTATAAAAGCTAAGGACTTTAAGGTTAATTTTCCTGCTACTTATTTATTTGAAAATAATGAGACATATCTTTTTAGTGATTTAGATGGTAATTGGTCAAGACCCGGAACGTTGATGGTCAACGGATACAATAATCCTGATTTTTCTGATATGAATACAACTATTTTTGGACATAATTTGAGAACTAATCCTGAAATGTATGCTCCGATGTTTAAGCTTTTATTAACATTAGAAAATAAAGATATTGTTAATTCTAAAGATGAATTTATAATAGAAGTATATACAGAGCAAGGTTATCATGAATATAAGATATTTACAGCTTATTACTCAGATGTAAATGATTATTATATTCAAGCGAATAGAAATAAAGATGAATGGGTAGAATACTTAAATAAAGTAAAAAATAAATCAATTAACAAGTTTAAATATGAACCGAAATTTACGGAAAATTCTAAGATTTTAACATTATCAACATGTGATAATGAAACATTAGAAGGTAGATTTGTGGTACATGCTGTGGAAGTGGAGTAAGATGAAATATATTATAGAAAAAAAAGAAGATTATTTATTAATTAAAGGGCTTAAGGACTTCAATTTAACTCATATTTTTGAATGTGGACAAGCATTTAGATGGGAAAAAACGCAAGATCAATCCTATATTGTTATAGCATTTGGAAAAGTTATAGAATTAAAACATGATGTAAATGGAGATTTAATTGTTTTTAATTCTTCGGAAAATGATTTTATAAATATTTGGCATAATTATTTTGATTTGAATAGAGATTATTCTAAATTGAAAAATGATTTAAAACTCACAAGAGCATATTCTAAAAATGATAGTCTTAAAGATGCCATGAATTTTGGATATGGTATTAGAATTTTAAATCAGGAAAAATTTGAAACGATAATTTCGTTTATAATTTCAGCTAACAATCAAATTCCTAGGATAAAAAATTCAATAAGATTATTATCGGAAAATTACGGAGAATTTATCGAAGAATATAAAGGTAATAAATATTATTCATTTCCAAAAGCTGAAGTTTTAGCAAAAGCTGACCCTGAAGAAGTTAAAGAAATATGCAGGGTTGGATTTAGAAATACAAGGATAGTTGATTGCTCTGAAATGTATATAGGTACTCCGGAAATTTTTGATGAAAATTTAGATGACCTCACATTGGGCAATAATCTATTGACAGTTCCGGGTATAGGACCGAAAGTTAGAGATTGTATATTATTATTTGGATATGCAAGAGGTGAAACATTTCCTGTCGACGTTTGGGTAAAAAGATTAATGGAAACTTTGTATATTGGAAATACTCTACCTAATAGTAAAATTTTAGAAGAAGGTACAAATTATTTTGGAAAACTTAGAGGATATGCTCAGCAATATTTGTTTTATTACGCAAGAGAAAATAAAATTGGAAAGTAGTATTATTTTCCTTTTTTTGTGATATAATTTTATTAGCAAATAAAATGATTGAGTGATAAGGAGGAAATATGAAAATTAAACCTATAGGAAACAGATTGGTATTAAAATCATTAAAAAAACAAGAGAAAACTATATCAGGCATAATTATTCCTGAAAGCTCTAAAGAAACACCAGTTTTTGCAGAGGTTATAGAGATATCAAAAGATTTAGAAAATTTAAATGATATTAAATTAGGGGACAGGGTTTTATACACAAAATATAAAGCAACTATTGTAAAAGAAAAAGAAGAAGAATACATAGTAATTGATAAAGAAGATATATTAGCTATTATTGAAGAATAGGAGATTTTTATGAGTAGAGAAATTAAATATGGCCTTGATTCAAGAAAGGCTTTGGAGGCCGGAATAAACAAATTAGCAGATGCTGTAAAAGTAACTGTAGGACCTAAGGGGAGAAATGTAGTTATAGATAGGGGATATGGAGCACCACTTATTACAAATGATGGAGTTACTATAGCGAAAGAAATAGATTTAAAAGATAAATTTGAAAATATGGGAGCTCAGTTGTTAAAAGAGGTTTCTATAAAAACTAATGATGTTGCAGGAGACGGTACAACAACAGCTACTATACTTGCTCAAGCTATAGTTAGAGAAGGGCTTAAAAATATTGCAGCTGGGGCAAATCCTATAATATTACAAAAAGGTATAAAGAAAGCAACACAATTAGTGGTTGAAAAAATAAAGTCATTTTCTATACCTGTTGATTCGACAAATTCTATAGCACAAGTAGGCTCTATATCTTCAGCTGATAAGAAGATTGGTGAATTAATTGCAGAGGCAATGGAAAAAATTGGAAAAAATGGAGTAATTACTGTAGAAGAGTCTAAAACAATGGAAACTAATTTACAAATAGTAGAAGGAATGCAATTTGATAAGGGATTTTTATCGTCATATATGGTATCAAATGCTGATAAAAAAATTGCTGAGTTAGATAATCCTTATATCTTAATTACTGATAAAAAAATAGGAAATATACAAGAAATTTTACCTATACTTGAACAAATTGTTGAAGTTTCAAAACCATTATTAATTATTGCGGAAGATATTGAAGGAGAGGCTTTGACAACATTAATTTTAAATAAAATTAGGGGAACATTTAATGTTGTAGCTGTAAAAGCACCAAGCTTTGGAGAAAACAGAATAAAAATATTAGAAGATATCGCAATATTAACCGGAACTAAGGTATTTAAATCAGAGTTAGATGATGATTTGAAATTAGTAAAACTAGACGAGCTTGGAAGTGCTAAAAAAGTTAATGTTGATAAGGACTCAACTACAATTGTAGATGGATTAGGCTCAAAAGAAGAATTAGAAAATAGAATAAATTCTATAAAAAATGACATTTTAAATTCTGACTCTGATTTTGATATAGAAAGATATAAATCCAGACTTGCAAAATTGTCGGGAGGGGTAGCATTGATTCAAGTTGGTGCTATTACTGAAGTTGAAATGAAAGAGAAAAAACTTAGAATTGAAGATGCCCTTGCAGCTACAAAAGCAGCAGTTGAAGAAGGTATTGTTCCTGGAGGAGGTACTGTACTTTTAGATTCTATAAAATATTTAGATGAATATATTTCTACAATAGAAGGTGATGAAAAAACAGGAGCAATTATTATTTCTAAAGCTTTAGAATATCCGGCAAAACAGATTGCTGAAAATGCAGGAGTTGAAGGATCGGTTATAGTTGATAAAGTAAAAAATTTAGATGCGGGAATAGGATATGATGCCTTAAATAATAAATATGTAAATATGATTGAAGAGGGTATAGTTGATCCTACTAAGGTAACAAGATCTGCATTGGAAAATGCATCATCTATTGGGTCTATGATATTAACAACTGAAGCCGCAATTACTGAAAGTTTTGATGAAAAGGAATTAAATCAAACATCACCAAATATGAATGGATTAAATTTTTAATCTCATAAAATAAGAAGTTAATCTTTTCGTTTTTTGAAAAGGTTAACTTTTTATTTGTGTAAAATGTTACATTTATGTTATAATTCATTTAACATATAAAAAGGGGTGGTATTACAGTGAAATTACTTTTAGTTTACTCAGATCAGGAATTTATAGATAATTTTATTTACAGTTTTAAATCTGAAGAATATGAAATTTTTTCAGCAAATACAATTAAGGAGGCATTATTTTCTATACAAAAGAATGAATATGATCTTGTAATCATGGATATGGTTTTTAAAGATGGAACCGGATTGGATTTGAAGAGAAAAATGAATGAAATTATTAATATACCAACTATAGTTGTGTCTAATAATAAAGAGCCTAATGAAATAGTTTTAGCTTTAGAATATGGATGTGATGACTATATTATCAAGCCGTTTTACTTACTTGAATTGAAAGCAAGGATTAGATCTGTACTTAGAAGAAGTAGGGCTAATAAAACTGAAACAATAAAAATTGTGAAAGAGGCTGACAACTCTATGGCTAAAGATAAGTTTAAGTTTAATATATTAGGTAGAAAAGTTACAGTGGATGATTTAGAGTTGGATTTGACAGGAAAAGAATTTGATTTACTATTTATTCTTGTTTCAAATAAAGGAAAAGTATTTTCTAGAAAAGAATTAGCTGCTTCTTTATGGAAAGATATAGAAGAATCAAATATTAGAACAGTTGATGTTCATATTAGAAGACTTAGAGAAAAATTAGAATCAACACAAACTGATAGATATATTCAAACTAAATGGGGAGAAGGATATTTTTACAGTGATGAAATGGATTCATAGGAGGAATTATGGAAAAATTAAGATGGGATTTGGAATCAATTTATTCAAACGATGATTTAGCAAGAGATGAAATAAAAAATATTGAAAAATTATTGGAAGAAGTTAAATCATTGAAAGAAGAACCTAAAAAAAATTTAGTAAAATTATTACAAAAGGATGTTGAAATTTCAAGATTATTATATAAACTGGCAGCATATTCACATATGAAAAAAGATGAGGATTCAAATGTATCTAATTTTCAAAAATTAGATAAGGAAGTTTCTAATTTAAACTCAAAAATTTCAACAGTATTCGCATTTTTAACCCCTCTTTTATTGTCTTTAGATAAACAAGAAATAGAAGAATTGAAGAATAAAGAAGAGTTAAAAGCCTATGATGTATATTTAAATAAAATTTTTAGATATAAAGCTCATACATTATCAGATAAAGAAGAATTGATAATGAGCTCATTAAGTTCAACATTAAGAACATCAGCAAATTTGTATTATTTTTTAACTAATACTGATATGAAATTTCCATATTTAGAAAAATTTGATAAGCAACTTACAAATATAAATTTTGTAAATACTCAAATGGATGAAAATAGAGAATTGAGAAAAGAATCATTTAAGAAGTTTTATGATACATATAATCAATACGGAAACACAATAGCTCAATCCTATTATTCACATATTGATGGATTGGGTAAAATTTCAAAATTAAGAAAATATAACTCCATAAGAGAAATGTTTTTGTATAGAGATGATGTAAGTACTCAAGTTTATGATGCTTTGGTTGAATCAATACATACTAATTTACCATATTTACACAAATATTATGAAATTAAGAAAAGAGCATTAGGGTTGGATGAACAACATATGTATGATGTATATATGCCGATGACAAGTAAATTTGAAAAGAAATATACTTTTGAGGAAGCTAAAGAATTAGTTATAGAATCAGTTAAACCAATGGGGGAAGAATACGTAAATAACTATAAAAAAGCTTTTGAAGAAAATTGGATTGATGTTGAACCAAGACCTGGAAAGAGAAATGGAGCGTATTCATCAGGTTCCTATGATACAAAACCATTTATACTATTGAATTTTGATGGCACATTAAGTAGTGTATTTACATTAGCACATGAAATGGGACATTCATTACACAGTTATTATGATAGATCCACAAATGACTTCTTACATTCAGGGTATACAATTTTCGTTGCAGAAGTAGCATCAACATTTAATGAAGCATTATTATTAGATTTATTAATGAAAAAAGCTGAAAGTGAAGAAGAATTATTATACTTAACAGATTTTTATGTAAATAACTATAAGTCAACAGTATTTAGACAAACTATGTTTGCTGAATTTGAAAGAGATGTTCATCATAAGATTGAAAATGGCGAAGTATTGACAAAAGATGATTTTTCAAATATTTACTTTGAATTAAATAAGAAATATTTTGGAGATTCAATGGTATCAGATGAAGAAATAGCTTATGAATGGATGAGAATACCTCACTTTTATTCAAATTTTTATGTATATAAATATGCTATCGGATTTACAGCATCTTCAATTTTAGTAAGAAGAGTATTAGAAGGTGTTGAAAATGCCAGAGAAAATTATATTAAATTCTTAAAAGATGGGGATAATCATTTCCCAATTGAACAATTAAAGATTGCAGGAGTTGATATGTCAAATCCTGAAACAGTTAATAAATCTCTAGAAACATTTAGAGAATTAGTTGATAAATTAGATAAATTGATAAAGTAAAAAATTAAAGAATTACTAAAAATAATTAAAATTTAGTAATTAGACTTTTGGGGAAATATGAAAAATAAACTAAAAGTAACTCTATTGTGTACTAGTGATGTTCATGGATATTATATGCCCTGGGATTATTCTAAAGATGAATATTCTAAAAAGGGAGGATTATCAAGAGTTTCAACATACGTTAAATCTTTGAAAAAAGAAAATGAATATGTTGTATTGATGGACAATGGAGACTTAATTCAAGGTAATAGTGCTGAATATTTTATTAATCGAGAAAAATATCCGGGTATTGAAGTTATAAATAAAATGAAATATGAAATTTATAATATGGGAAATCATGAATTTAACTTTGGAATGGATCATTTAATTGATGTAGTTAGACAATTTAATGGAGTTTCAATGATGGGAAATCTCTATAGAAAGAAAAATACTATGAGATTTATGAATGGTGTATATTATAAAAATATTAAAGGTATCAGAATTGGATTTGTCAGTTTAAATACACCTTTAGTTAGAAAATTTGAAGCTAAACGTGGTAATTTAAAAAATTTTGACGTAATAGATGCAGATTTTGAGCTTGAAAGACTTCTGAAAGAAGTGGGAGAATGTGACGCTTTGATAGGGTTGTTCCATATGGGTGATTTTAATGAAAATGACATTGAAAATACCGGTATTATTGACTTATTAAATAATGTAAAAGGTGCGGAAAAAATTGATGCGATTTTTGGTGGGCATATGCATCAAATTATTAACAAAAAGATAAATAATACAATTTTTCTTGAACCAGGGTATCATGCTGAAGGTTTAAGCAGGTTGGATTTAACTTTTGATATAGATAGTAAAAAATTAGAAGATATAAGACCATCAATTATAAAAATTGATGATGAAATAGAATCTGATGAGGAAATTGAAGATATCTTAGCTCAATATCATAAAGAATTGAGAGAAAGAGCAAATGAGTTTATAGGGTATACTTCAGAGGATTTATCTGAAAATGATGATGTCAAAGGGATAGCTCAAACAAGAGTTGCTCAAACGAAAGTTACAGATTTCTTTTTGGACGTAATGCTTGATTATAGTGGTGCTGACGTAGTATCAATTCATTTAGATAACCCGTATCCAGTGATTCTAAAAGGAGAGATTAAGCGAAAAAATATAAATAATTCATATAGTTATTCCGGAGGGGAAATTTCTATATATAACATTTTGGGATCTGATTTAAAGAAATATATTGAATGGTCAGCAGGAGTATTCAATAAGTTTTACCCTGATGATATTAACATTTCTTTTAATCCTGAAAGAATTAAATTTAAGTATTCTACATTTGATATTTTTGGAAATATAAAATACGATATTGACTTAAATGAAGATGAAGGAAATAGGATAAAAAATCTAAGGAAAATGGATGATACAGAAATCTCAGATGATGAAATATTGAAGCTTGGTATAAATAAATACAGAATGGATTATTTAATATCATTAAATGGGCCTTTAAGCGGATTAAAGATGTCACCTATAAGAAGTTCAATTACAGATAAAAGCTTAAATGTAAGAGGGACAATAAGAAATCTTTCAGTTAGATATATTGGATTACTCCCAAATAAATTATATGTTCCTAAAAATATAAAAAGATGGAATGTTTTGTTAAATAATTCCAATGATGAATTAAGAAAGTTTGCTATAAATCTTATCAATGAGGGAAGTTTATTATTATATAAGCTAGAAAATGGAAAAACAGATTTTGCAAGGCCATTAAATTTAAATGAAAAATTAGAAAAATATCAAATAGAAAAATTGAAAGAAAAATACGATTTTAATGAAGATTTAATACTAAGAGAAATATTAAACGAAATAAAAAGAGGTAGTTATGAAGTTTAAGGATATAAAATATACAAGACCTGATTTTGAAAAAGTATTATCAGATTTAGATAAATACATGGAGGAAGCTAAGAATTCAAAAACAAGTGAAGAATATTTTGATGCATTAAAAAATATTGAAGATATTTCCTGTCAATTTTCGCAAGATTATACAATTGCGTATGTTAGAAATTCAATCGATACAAGAGACGAATTTTATGAAAAAGAAGTAGAGGCTTTTAATGAAGTTTTACCTAGATTTTCACAACTGGATAATAAATTAAAAAATATTAGATTAGATTCTCCATTTAGAAATGAATATGAAGAAAGATTTGGCAAAAATATTACAAAAAAAGATCAACTACAAAAGGATATATTTAAACCTGAAATTATGGAAGATAAAGTTAAAGAGTCAAAATTATCTGTTGAATACCAAAAATTAATGGGTACTGCAGAAATTGAATTTGATGGAAAAAAATTAAATTTATCAAAAATGGTTCCATACAAGCAATCAGAAGATAGAGAAGTTAGAAAGGCAGCATCAGAAGCTACATCAAAATGGTTTGATGAAAGGAAAGATCAGTTTGACAATATTTATGATCAACTAGTAAAAATCAGACATGAAATTGCTACAAAGTTAGGATTTAAATCATATCTTGACGTTGCATATAGAGAATTTGGTAGAACTGATTGGAATAGAGAAGACGCTAAAAATTACAGAGAACAAATTTTAAAATATATAGTTCCATTAACAAGAAAATTTTATGAAGAACAAAAAGAAAGAATCGGTGTAGATCAATTAAAATACTATGATTTGGGATTAGAATTCTTATCAGGAAATCCAACTCCAAAAGGAGATGAAGAAAAACTTGTAAAAGAAGCTCAAAAAATGTATAAAGAATTATCTTCAGAAACTGATGAATTTTTCAGTGCAATGATTGATAATGAAATGATGCATTTATCTTCTACTGATGGTAAAGCACCAGGTGGCTATATGACTTCATTAGATGTAATCGGATTACCATTTATATTTGCAAACTTTAATGGTACAGCACATGATGTTGATGTTTTAACTCATGAAGCAGGACATGCATTCCAAGGTTATGTAACAAGAAATGTACATCCTGTTGAAAACAGAGGTGCTTGCATGGAAATCATGGAAACACACTCAATGAGTATGGAATTCTTTACACATCCATGGATGGAAGCGTTTTTCGGTGAAGATACAGAAAAATATTACTACAACCACGTTGTTGGGGCGTTAAAATTCTTACCATACGGAGCATCAATTGATGAATTCCAAGAATGGGTATATGACAATCCTACAGTAACGCCGGAAGAAAGAAATGCCAAATTTAGAGAAATTGAAAAGAAATATTCTCCACATATTGATTATGCAGACAATCACTATATGGAATCTGGTAGAAGATGGCAAGCCCAAATGCATGTTTATCAATCACCATTCTACTATTTAGATTACACAATTGCTCAAATCAATGCGTTCCAATTTTTTGTTTTAGATATGGAAAACCACGAAGAAGCATGGAGTAAATATTTGGAATTGTGTAAGTTAGGAGGAAGTTTAGGTACAAAAGAAATTATTAAACATGTTGGACTAAAAAATCCATTTAAAGCAGAAACATTTGAATATATTGTTCCAAAGTTAGAAGCTTACTTAGAAAGCTTAGATAACAATAAAATTAAATAATATAATTTTTTAGATAAACTATTACTGTAAGATAATAATATTTTTGTAAAAGCATATAGCGATACATCAATAATTTGGAAAAGTTTAGCTGGCACATATTGGATTCCAGGTATTGGAAAAGTAGTAATAACAGTTGCGGGGGTTATTATAATAGGAGACGCTGCAATAAAAACAGGAACTTGGTTGTATAATCAAGTGGTTAATTATTTCAAAAATAATAATGTTGAGGAAGAAAGTATTTCGATGACCGCTGATGAAATAATTTCTAAATTTAGAAAAGATAGAATTAGAAGAGAATTCCCATCTGAGTTTTTATATAAAACAATTTAAGAAATAATGAATGCTGCATCTAGAGGAATGCAAACGCAAGAAAAGCTTTGAAGCTTCTAAGGGATGGCAGATTTAGGAAATGAGAATAAGTTATGAATATAACAGTTAAAGTATTGGTCGCTAATTATATAAATGAACAAATTTTATCATATATGGAAAAAATATATTATTGTAAAATTAATTTTGAAATTGGTATATTTGATGAGGTTAATAATGAATATATAAAGAAAATTACAGAAGGTAGTATAAAAGAATTAGAATATACGAATGAATTTGGAGAGATAGTAAAAGAAAAAATACTGTTTGTATTGGGTTATGATATATTATATAATGATTTAAATTTAGAAAATGGAACAGAATTATATCAACAATTTATACATTTTAATTTCGATATAGTGTTAAATCCAAATGAAATAGTAGAAAAATATTATGATTATTAATAGTTCTTTGAAAGGGGTTGTTGCAAAATAGCCTCTTTAAATTAAAATAATTTAATAAATGTATCAAAAAAGCCCTGAATTCTAACCGTTCAGGGCTTTTTGTGATAAAATAGTTTTATGACATACAATACTTTATCTGTGTTTAATTCTAACCTAAAGCATGGAGAAATTCAATTAAAAATGGATTTTAATCTAGATATTGTTGTTGAAAGTGATTTAAAGCTTTTGGTTTTGCGAAAATTAGTTGAGTAGATAGATTTAAGTTTCATAGTAGATGCATACTCCGTTAAAGGGAGAAAAACATTAGTTGATCCTATTACAATGTTTAAGATTCTAATCTACTGCTACTCAGAAGGAGTTAGAACTTCTAGAGAAATAGAGAAAATGTGTAAATATGACTTAAGAATTTTGTACCTTCTTGAAGGAAAAAAATCACCTGATCATTCGACAATAAATAGATTTAGAAATAAATTAGCACCTTTCGTTGAGAAAATACTTTATTTAAATAATCAGTATTTGTTAGAAAATGACTTTTTAGATGCTTCAAGCATATACATTGATGGTACTAAAATTGAAGCTAATTCCAATAAATATATTTTTGTTTGGAAAAAATCAGTCATAAAATTTAAGAGCCTTCATAAAGCCTTCAAACTATGAGATATAAAAAACTAGAAAATATAAATAAGATTTGAAATTTAGAGAAAGTTTAATCGATAACAAAGAGACAGACAGTTATGAAAGTAAAGATGGTGATTTGTTTGTAAGAATAAAAGATAAAAAAAGAGTAAAGAAAAGCGGCTATATTTCAACATCTAAAGTATATAAATGTTTTGATTGGAACAAAGATGGATTTAAGACAAAATCGCTATATTTTACAGAAATATTTGAGAAATACAGGTTAAATTATTTAGAAAACATAACTTCATTAGAAGGTATAAATGAGAGAATAAACAGGTCTATACAAGCTGAAGGTGAGTTTTCGAAATTAAAAGAAGCCTTGGGCTACAAAAGGTTTAATCATAAAGGATTAAAAAATGTAGTAACCGAGATAAGTATCATGGCAATAGCTATGAATCTAAACACCTTAACAAATAAAATATATGATAAAGATTATGGTCCAACAAGATATCAAATATCGGAAGAAAAAATAGCGTAAATTTAGAAAAAAAAATTAAGGATCATACCTTTATTTCTTGCGCTCATTTTTAGGGTGCAGTCTAAAAAATCAAAAATTTTTAATAATCTAAAATCTAAATCCAATCAAGTAATATCAATATCTACAGAAAAAAAAGAAAAAAGACCATTACATAATGATTTTTATATCATTATGAAACAGTCCCTTTCTATGTGTATGATGGGGATGGGTAGATACCCCGCGGGGTATCTACAATAATTTTATGAAATTTGTGGGCTTTTCAGGATTTTGGAGGTTTTCGGGGTATTGTAAGCTTTATGGGTAGGGAGAGGTTACTGTGGGCTATGTAGATTTTATAGATTCTATATTGGGGTTGGCACCATTTTGGCACCAAATTTTGAAATTTTAATTTTAGTACCATTTTTGCCAGTCGATTTTGGCACCAAATCTTATATTTTTAATTTTAGTACCAATTATTTTTGGCGATTTTGGCACCAAATCTTATATTTTTAATTTTAGTACCAATTATTTTTGGCGATTTTGGTACCAAATTGGGAAAAATCGAATTTAGTACCATTTTCACTCAAAAATTTTGGCACAAAATTGGAAAATATTTAATTTAGTACCATTTCAGGCCAGGATTTTGGAGTCTATGATTATGCCCCTTCAAATATAATAAAATCAACAAAGCATTCCTCCAAACTTGAAGGATTCTATAACTATACTCCTCTCAAAAAAAGGAGAAGATAACTGCTCCTCCTAATTTCATTAATCAATCTTAACCAAGTATTTAACTTTTGTCTTCACTTCACCATCATAACCAGTGAAGCTATCTTCAAATGTTTGATCGAATTTAATTAACTCATCTTTAATTTTAACTATTTTGTCTATTTTATCTAATCCTTCACTTGCTTTTTTATCAAGTTCGTTGATTCCCTTATCCATGTATTCATTCATGCCTTCAGAAAGTTCTTGATTTGCTTTGTTTAATTCTGAGCTTGCATTTGTAAGTTCAGGCATTTTGCTATTGATTTGGTTTAATCCTTCATCTAATTGACCTGTAGCTTGGACTAATTTTTGACTTCCTTGATTGTATAATTGATTTACACCTTGTTCAAACATATCAAGTCCTGTGTTTAGTTCAAATGAACCATTTTGTAATTTTTCAATACCACCATTTAGTTTTTCGTAATTATCTCTAAGCATTATTGAGCCTTGATTTAATTGATTTGTAGCATTTGATAATTGCTTAACTTTAGGCAAATATTGATTTACTTTATTTGTTATTTCTTTAGATTTATCATTTAATTGTTTATTGCCTTGATTTAACTTATTCGCAACATTTGCGATGTTCTTGTATGCTTTAAGTAATTCGGATTGACCATTATTTATTTGGCTAAGTCCGGCATCTATTTTATCAGAAGAAGTTTTTATGCCAGTCACTCCTGAAGTGTATGCATTTAGTGAAGTGTTGAATTTATCATGTGAAATGGCAAACTCATCTGTCTTTGTATTTAATGCATTTATGCCTTCTGTTGCTCTTGTCACACCTTGATTTAATTCTGTAGCTCCGTTATTAATCGCTTCAGCACTTTGTTTCAATGTGTCAACTGTTTCGGATAATTTAGTAGCAGAATTATTTAATACATTCGCGCTATTACTTTCTTGTTGGAATGTTTTATTTAGAAGAGCTAGTGCTTTTGCCATTTCTGGATTATTTTTTATCTCTTCATTTGCATTTAGACTTTGTAGCAATGATGCAACTTCACCTAAATTATTTTTAATTTCTCCGCTATTGTCTTCAAATTGAGGAGAAAGACAATTTGCAAGTTTTTGTGTAGCTTGATTTAAATTATTTGCTCCTTCTTTTATATTTTTTATTGAGTTACTTAATTGACCTATATTGTCTGAAATTTTGTGACTTGCTTCATTTAGTGCATTGGAAGATTCACTTAATTTTTGACCATTTTCATTTAATTGAGCAATGCCTTCATTAAATTTATGGTAATTTCCAGTCAATTCAGTAGTCTTAGTGTTTAATGTATTAAACTTATCGTTGGCTAAATTTAACCCATTATTTAAGTCGCTTGAACCATTGCTTAATGCATCGGTTGCATCAGTTAATTGATTAATATTTTTAAGATCATCAACCTTTGAAGTCATGCCATTTATTTGTTTTGTGTATTCATTGAAATTTGAGTTATATTTTTCAAAACCTTGTCTATATGCAGATGAACCATTCTTAAGTTCTTTTGCACCATTTAGCATGGAGTTTGAACCTTGATGTAGTTTTTTGCTTGCATCAAGTGTTTTTAAGATGTTGTTGTTTACTTCATTCATACCAGCGTTGATTTTACTTGAACCTGAAGTTAATTGAGATACGCCATCTGATAATTGTTTTACGCCAGAATGGAATTTCTCTTGTCCTTCAGATATCTTTTTACTTACATCTAATAATTTGTCTCCATTAGTTTTTAACTCTTTTAAGGAATCTTTTAAACTATCTAAATCATCAGCTTTTTTCAACTTTTCACTATTTAAATCTAAATTTGTAAAACCAATCATAATTGCTTGAGGTTTGAAATTTTTAACATCCATTTCGATTGTTAACTCATCAACCAATTTGTCTTTAATATCATTGATTTCTTCGATATCTAATTTATCTAAATCATTTTGAAATGTTTCTTTCATACCAGGTGCCATTACTGTATTTAGCACAATCCTTGAACCATCTTTGGTTACTTCGCCAATATTGTGTTCAAAATTATTTACAGAAGAATTATCAGCAATAAATGCGATATCTGCTAAATATGGTCTAAAGATTTTTCTATTTTCTCCATCGATTTTTACATCTTTATATTCTTTATTTTTAAGTTGAATGGTTAATGTCAAATGTCCATTCACATTATCCAAACTAGTATAATCTACAGTCTTTCCATCTAATTTTGCATTCAAATTTATATCGATTGGAAGTTCTCTTTTAGATTTTCCTTGATAATATAAATCTTTATTATCAGTCTTCCAATTAATTTTATTTGACACTCTATCGATTATATCAGAACTTTTCAAATTTTTTACATTTTCCAGATTTGTCTTTTCTGAAAAATTAATCTCTTTATCACTAGTTTGCCATACACTCACAGTCTTTTCTTCTTTGATTTGTCCATTTTCAAAAACTGAAAATACAAATTCATTTCTTTTATCTTCATCACCCTTGGCAAAAAGCACATGTGATGACATTAGAGAAAACGCCAAAATCAAAGCAACAACTCTTTTTAATTTATTATTTTTCATTCTTTACTCCTTTATTGATTTACACTTTCTGGTTTCTTATTTAGCCCTCTTGTAGTTTTTATGATTAATGGTGTTGCGAAATAGATGATTGAAGGTAGGATGAATAGTATTACTAACATACTGAAGAATGCTCCTCTCGCCATCATATGTCCGAACACGCTCACAATTTCCATTTTTGAATAAAGTCCAACACCAGCGGTCGCCACGATAAATGATAGGGCACTAGTGATGATTGAGCTAGATGTTTCCCTTATTGTGGTTTCAATAGCTGTCAATCTATCAGCACCATTCCTAATTTCTTCCATCCATCTAGTTGTCATCAAGATTGAATAGTCGATGGTTGAGCCCAACTGTATTGTTCCAATTATGATTGAAGCCACAAATGGAATGGTTTGATTAACATAAAATGGAACTGCCATATTCATTTGAATGGCTAACTCAATAGCTAAAATTAAAAGTATTGGCAATGAAATAGACTTTAATGTGATCGCTATAATCACAAACACCACAGATATGGATAATATATTTACATTCTTAAAATCTTTATCCGCAATTGTTGTTAGATCATCTGTTAATTCAGCCTCTCCAGTGATATACGCGTTTTTATCATAATTGACAACAATATTTTTCAATTGGTTAATTTGATCGTGTACCTCATCAGAAGCCACTTTATATTTTGACTGAATCATTACCAATTGATAACCATTCCTCTCAAAATTATCTATCAATTTATCCGGCAATATTTCATCCGGAATCATCGCACCCTTTATTTGAGACTTGGACAGAACACTATTGATGCCGTCAACATCCTTTATCTTTTCACTCATTTCCTTTACTTCTTGATCACTCACTTTATCACTCATTACAATGAAATGTGTAGATTGCATATCATAATCATCTTTCAACTTATTTAATGCAACCACTGATTGTAGATCTCTAGGTAGTGATCTATCCAGATTGTAGTAAACATCATAATTCAATGAGCCATACACAGATGGAATCAACAAAACTATTGCCAATATCAAAAATGCCACATGATGTTTAGCTATAAATTTGGCTGTTTTATTAAATTGAGGTAACAACACCTTGTGTTGGTATTTATGAATCAATTTATCAAATGTCAAAATAAATGAAGGAAGTACCGTAATACAAGTCAATAGCCCAAATATTACACCTTTAACCATTACAAGCCCGATATCCTTACCAAGTGTAAGCCTCATAACTATAAGGGCCAAAAATCCTGCAATTGTAGTCAATGAGCTACCGCCCAAAGCATTTATTGTCTTTTCAATAGCTATAGCCATAGCCTCTCTATGATCGGAATATCTCCTTCTTTCTTCTTCATATCTGTGATATAAGAAAATTGAATAGTCCATTGTCACCGCCAACTGTAACACTGCCGCAATGGATTTTGTCAAATATGAAATATTTCCAAATACAAAATTTGTTCCCATATTATACAGCACCGCATAACCTATATTCACAAGGAAAAATATCGGTATGAATGTAGATTTTGTTAAAAATGACAAAACAATCAAACTTAGCACTACCGCTATTCCCGTATATACCGGAGTTTCTTTATCTGTCAAATCCTTGGTATCTTTTACAGTAGGGGATATCCCACTCAAATACCCATCATCTCCAACAATCTCCCTAATACTTTGAACCGCTTCCTGCGTTTCAATAGATGCCGCTGAATAATCAAACTTCACAAACACTAATGTAGAATTTTCGCTATAAAAAGCATTTTCCAAATCTTTAGGCAAAAATTCATTTGGCACCATATTAGGCACTAAACTTGATCTAGAAATTACATCATTTACACCCTTCACCTCTGCAATCTTTTCTTTAATCTCGCCCACTTCAAACTCAGTCTTATCCTCCAAAATCAACATCGAAGTAGCCGCACTATTAAACTTCTTATCTAAAATATCTTGTCCCTTAGTAGATCCAATATCCTGTGGCAAATAACTCAAAATATCATAATTAATATCACTTGCCATAAATCCCAATACCGCCGGCACCAGCAATATAGTGGAAATGATAAGGATCATTTTACTATGTTTAGACACAAACTTTCCTATTTTCATCCTCTAACTCCTTTCTTATTATAAAATACTGACTATTAGTCATTTATTTTATATATTAATATTATATACATTTATGACTAAAAGTCAATAGTTTAAATCATTGGAAAAATTAGGTGAGATAATAAGTTTGTTTATAATGGGAAATTTGGAATGGTTATATGTCGAAATTTTTTAAATATACTACAACAGCACTTGTATAAATTTCTCAAAGTGTTATATTAAATATAAAGCAATAACATTCAATATGTGAGGATAACGTGGAAAATAAAGAAAATAGTAGACGAGAAAAAAATAAATACCTTAAAATTAAAAAACTTTTATCATCAGCATTTCAGCTATTCATTGAGAATGGATTTGACAACACATCAATAGACGAAATTACAAAAAACTCAAAAGTTGCAAAAGGTACATTCTACCTATATTTCAAGGACAAAATCGACATTAGAAATAAATTAATCATAGAAAAATCCAGCGAAGTCGTTGAAATGGCATACAAACACATTCAAGCTCAAAACTACGAAAATCGAGAAGACAAAATCATCGCCTTCTGCGACTACATTATCAACTACCTATCAAATGATAAAGCATTACTAAGCTTAATTCATAAAAACATTTCAACCTCATTATATAAAGAAGTGTTAGAAAAAAACGACTCCGACAACATCATCGTCAAAGTCCTAAATGAATTACAAAAAGAATTCGAAGAAACATTCACAAGTGAAGAATTTCTAATCAATCTATTCATCATACTCGAAATGCTCGGCGCGGTGCTATATTCAAGCATCATCCATGAAGAACCCGTCGAAATTGAAATAATCAAGCCATACCTGTATAGAAATATCAGGAAAATAATTAGAAAAGAATAGTGGAGGATACTTTTTAAGATAGAAGAGGAAGATACCCCGCAAGGGTATCTACTGTAGAGGTTGTGGATGCTGTGTGTTTTGTGGGGCTTTGGGATTCTTCGTGCTTTGTGGGTTTTGCAGATCTGTGCGGATTATAGTCTCTGTAATAGTTTTGTGCCTGTATAATGGCTTAGTGTCTGTTTCGGCACCGTTTTGGTACCAAATCCGGAATTTTCAATTTTAGTACCATTTTTGCCAGTCGATTTTGGCACCAAATTTAGAAAAATCGAATTTAGTACCATTTTGGAGAAAACTCCTTGAAAGTACTACTATGACTATAGATGTTAGAATAGAATTTAATGCCTAAGCAGAATAATGTTACGAAATTACAGTGAATCATTCAAAATAATTTTAGAATTACTAGGCAAATTCATATTTTAAAAATAACCAAGTAAAACATTCCGCCTACACTTCCATTCCTAAAAAATTTTCTAACAATATATCCAAATTCCGAATAACTCCACATATTCACATTTCCATTTCCCTGCTAAGTGATATAATATTATCAAACAGTATTAAAGTATGTCACGAAACATTTATTCGAGGAGGAATTTATGGATAAACAGTTGATTGTGTATTTTAGTGCGAGTGGGACAACAAGGGATGTTGAGAAGAGAATTGAATTCATTTGTAGAGGATAAGAAGGTTACAGAGGAAATGCTTTTAAATGAATCTACAGAAGAGATGATAAGTCGTTTTCTTGAAAGTGTGTAAGGATAAGGTGGAATAGTGTTTTGTCCTTATATACAATCCGAGATTTTAATTGATTCTGAGGTAGAAATGAATATTGAAAGAACAAGAAAATTTTATAAAGAATTAGACACTAAAGAATTATGCCATTGCAACTATTGTCTTAATTAGTTTGAAGAAATAGAAATAAAATATCCCTATCAGGGTTATATAACTAGAAAAATATAGTTATATATTATTGTAATATCCCCTTAAGGGTGATATAAATTCTCTTAATTTAGATAAGAAGATAGATATTGTTATTACTGGTTCAAACGCTAAATTGCTTTCATCTGAGCTTGCTACATATCTAGCTGGAAGGTATGTTTCTATAGTGGTTTACCCGTTTTCATTAAAGGAATCCATCTTGAAGGATGTTGATTTAACATTACAAAACTATATGACTTATGGCGGTTTTCCAGGAGTAGTAGGCATCGAAAACAATCATTCAAAAAGTACGATTCTAAACGACCTATTAGATTCCGTTTTATTAAAAGATGTAATGCTAAGAAACAAAATAAATAACAGTCATCTTTTGAGAGCTTTAGCAAGTTTTATATTTCAAAATTCAGGGTTGATGTTTTCAATTAGAAAAATTTCTAATACAATAAAATCTGAGTTAGGGATTAATTCGAAAGAGGAAACTATATCAATTTACTTAGAATACTTAAAAGAAGTATATTTAATTTATGAATTAGAAAGATATGATTTAAAGGGTAGAAAAGTTTTTTCAAGAAATAATAAATTTTATGGAGTTGACCCAGGATTAAGAACATCATTGGCATCTGGAAAAAATAAAGACTATGGACATATTTTAGAAAATCTCGTATTTTTAGAATTACTACGTAGAGATTATAGAATTTATACAGGTGAAATAGATGATTACGAAATTGACTTTATCTGTGAAAAAAATGAGGAAATAATTTATATACAAGTAAGTATGAGTTTGATAGATGAAAAAACAAGAGAAAGAGAATTTAGGCCTCTTCAGATGATTGAAGATAATTATCCTAAGATTATTTTAAGTTTAGATACTCTTGATTTTTCAGAATCAGGTATAAAAAATATTAATGTAGAACAATTTTTAAAAGGTGAAATAGAGCTATAAAATGTATGAATGTATTTATTATATAAAGTTTCTGATTCAACAGTAAAAATACATCCTAAATGTTAGAAGACAATTCGCTCTTCTAACATTTTTTATGCTATAATTTATACATGTAAACAATTTTTTATAAATATTTAGCTGAAACATAATTGGATTTATGAGCTAGTTAAAATGTTATGAAAGAAAAATGTTCCACAAAGTAAAGTTAATAAAGATAATTGAGAAATTTTTGAGGTTAGTATTATGAAATATATTTATTCTGTGACAAATACAGAGGAGCTAAAGGTTTATAATAATTTTATTAAGATAAATTCTGATAAAATAGAAAAATTTTTAGATTACATTAGTAAAAACTTTTTGGTCTATGAGTATCCAAAATATTTGGTCTTATGCAATTTAGAGGTTGCCACACGTGTACATAGCGGTCTTCCTATACCGGCTTATACAAATGAAAGAAGAGTAATCTTTACGCCTGAAATAGAAGTTTGGAAAAAAATCTATATAAATCAACTTGATATCTATAACTCTACAGAACAGACAAAAATAATTGAATCTTATTACGATAGAATGAGTGATAACAACCTACTTCAAATAATTGGTCATGAGCTAGTACATCATAGTGAACTCTTTGTAGATGATTTTAATGATGAACTTGAATCAGGAATTTGGTTTGAAGAAGGAATGTGTGAATAATATTAGTAAAAAATTTTTCTTATCTGATCAAGAGTATAAATTAGAGAAGCAAATTAACCAGTCGCTAGTTGAAATGTTTGAAGAGAAAAATACATGGAAATCTTTAGAATCATTCGGTTATGAAACATTTGATAATAGCTATGCAGCTATTTTTTATAACTATTGTAGAAGCTTTCTTGCAATAGAAAAACTAGTAAATCAGTATGGAGGTATAGAAAAAGTTTTTGAAAAATATAAAGAATGGGATTTTAGTGGTAGACAAAAAACATTGGTTGAGTGGTTTAATATTGAAAAAAGAATATGATATATATATAAAAAATATATTCTGTTTTATCAACAAAACTTTAATTTTTAAAGTATAAAAATAATATGTATTGATATTGTCTAAGATATAATAAACTAGTCAGGTTCTCTTATTTTGAGCATCGGGAGACATTTAAATGAAACGGGGACGGTAATTTTTTTTGGACAAGAGATTAACATTTTGACATATAACATCAACATAAAGGAGGAATTTATATGTCTAAAATAAAAAAAGAAACTATTGAAGTAAAAGGATTTTCAATCCAAATCTATACAGAAGACTTTAAAAACGAGTATATAAGTCTTACAGATATAGCAAAGTATAGAAATAGTGATGATCCACGATTTGTCATTCAAAACTGGATGAGAAATAGAAATACATTGGAGTTTATAGGGGTGTGGGAAGTTCTTAACAACGAAAATTTTAACCGTGTGCAATTCGACACGTTTAGAAATGAATCAGGACTTAATAGATTTACGATGACTCCACAAAAATAGATAAATTCTACCAATGCTATTGGAATAATAGCTAAGGCAGGGAGATATAGTGGCACTTATGCACATCCCGATATAGCTATGGAATTTGCTTCATGGATTTCAGCAGAATTCAAGTTATATTTAATTCAAGACTATAAGCGACTTAAATCAGATGAAAATTCAAGATTATCTCTTGGCTGGAATTTAAATCGAGAAATATCAAAGATTAACTATAAAATTCATACAGACGCCATCAGAGAACATCTTTTAAACGATCTTACTAAAGAACAGTTATTATACAAATATGCAAGTGAGGCAGATATCATAAATGTAGCTTTGTTTAACAAAAGAGCAAAACAATGGCACAAAGAAAATCCTGAATTAAAGGGGAATATGAGAGACTATGCAAGTCTAAACGAGTTGTTAGTGCTGGCGAATATGGAAAGCTATAATGCCATTCTCATAAGTAAGGGAATTGAGCAACAAGAAAGAATGATAGAGCTTAGAAAAATGGCTAGAACTCAATTGATGTCACTTGAAAAACTCAATAACAATAGCATCAAAGGATTAGATGGAGACAAGTAGTAATTTGACTTAAAAAAAGAGATATGATAGGAAAGAAATACATGCAAAATAAGATAAATAAGAAGTAGGTTTATAATATAGATATTATCTAATTCACAGTTATAGTAGTCTTATTATGGCAATAGTGAAGTGTAACGATGTATACTGGGTTTCGGATGGAATTAAAAATAAAAAATTATTTTTTTTCATTCAACTTTATTAATTAATTTATAAAATAGGAAGGAGAACTCCAAATGGAAGGTTTTGATATAAAAGACCATCCCAAAATAGAAATAGTTGTAGGGGAACAGAGAATTGAAGTTGATTGCTTTATTTCAAAAGAAGATATTGATTTTTTTTATAACAACAAAAATTTAGAATCCTCGGAGATTATTAGGGAGATTATAGGTAATCATAGTGACATACAATATAAACCATATATTGGAAAAATTTCATATAATGAATTAGTTAGATTTATAAATACTTATATTGAATGCAATGAAAAACTTAAACTATATTATTTGAATAGTAATTCAGAGAATCAATTTGATAGATTTGTAGAAGCGTTTCAGCAATATATTAATAAGTTTAATGAGAAAATGGTGAAAGCATTAAAGCCTAATTTTGAGTCTGTCAGTAAGTTGGCTTTTCCTAAAATAGAAATACCAAAAATAGAAGCCTTTTCTAAAATAAATGTATTATCAGAGCCAATTTTAAGGTTAAATAGAATTTTTCAAGATTTTTATAAATCTTCAGTTTTTGAAACAATGAGATATATGTCCGAAACTATTATAAAATCAATATCTGATTATAGTGAAAATTTTAAAAGAATCAGTAATGCTCTTGCAGAGTTAGTAAAGAGTATAAAGATTCCGTCGATTTCAAACGAACAAAAAGAAGCATTACAAGAAAGTTATAAGGTTTGGGGTCAATATGGTTGGACAGTTCCACCTTACGCAACATTGAATGTATTTAACAAAAAGCCTCAGTCAATAGAAGAAGCTAATGAGTACATGAGGCAATATATAAATAAATCATCAATGATGAAACTTTTTATAGAATTACGCAAATTAAATAATATTAGAAAAGATGATTTAGAAGAAGCTATTGAAAATTTTGAAAATAGAAAATATAAGTCTTGTGTAATGATAATTTTCGCACTTATAGATGGAAAAATAATTCGTTATCAAAATAAAGAAAAAAATAGAAAAGTTGGCCTTCGAGGAGCACAAAAAATTTATGATGAAATGGAGTTGAAACTTGTGAATAGAAATGCGTTTTTTTCATTACTAAATCTTATAAATATTAATAGTGCTCTAACGGTTACATTCGCAAATGGAGACAACTTTAAGAAACAACCATGCGTAATTAATCGAAACTTTGTTTCTCATGGAATGCTTCATTGCAAGGTAAGAAGAAGAGACGCAGCTCAGTTATTTTTACTTTTATATAATTTGATAGAGTTTTTTGACTAATTTACGAGTGTTTATTATATGACTTATAAAAATTAGTAGCGAATTCATTGAATAACTTAAGGTAATTCATATAAGTGTCATATTGTAATGCTGACAATGTAGACTATGTCTTAATTTATTTGTAGATAAATAATTTTTTTAAACTTATAAAAGTTATTAATAAATAAAATTTAGATTACAATCTAATATATTTAATCGCTTTTTTTAGGGACAGATAATAATTTAATTATTACAGTATATTTAGTAAAAATTATAGCATTAGTTTTTTTATAAAAATAATAAAAATTTTTTCTAATAAACATATGACATTTAAAAACTAATATAAACTATATAAAAATGAACGATATATAGGTATTAATATAAAAATTACATAAAAAATATTTGCAGACTATAAAAGGTTAACATTTTTGTGATTAATCAATATTAAAATAATTAGATAAAACTTTTGGATATATAAAAGCGAAATTGTTAAAAAATATTTAGTTGTTTCTAATGGATGAAATCGATAAGGATTAAATAATGTAAATGATACTAATTTTTAAGCTATTATTTTGGTTTGTTTTAAGGTTTAATAAAAAAATGTTAGAAGACAATTCGCTCTTCTAACATTTTTTATGCTATAATTTATACATGAAAACATTTTTTAATAAATATTTAGAAGAGGGTAATTCAATAGTTTAAGAATTACTATTAAGGAGTAAGTATGTCACAAAAATCATTATATCAATCACTGTGGAATGCAGCGGATGTTTTGCGTTCAAAGATGGATGCAAATGAATACAAAAACTATTTATTGGGAATTATTTTTTATAAATACTTATCAGATAAATTGCTATATAGGGTGAGTGTGTTGCTTGAACAAGAGACACATGATTTGGCGGAAGCGCAAAAGATTTATGAAGAAGCGTTGAATGATGAAGAGATTAAACAGGATCTTTTGGATGAATTGAAGGATCAATATTCTTATGTGATTAAGCCGGAATACACTTTTACCCAACTTATGCAAACTGTTGAAGATAAGGTGTTTCAACTGGAAGATTTGCAAGATGGATTTAATGATATTGAAAAGGCGGATGCGCTTTTTGAAAATCTTTTTGAAGATATAGATTTGTATTCTAAGAAACTTGGTTCGACTCCTAATAAGCAAAACCAGACTATTTCTCAAATTATGAAAGAGCTGAAAGATTTGAACTTTTCTGAATATTCTGGTGATGTGTTGGGAGATGCCTACGAATATCTAATTGGTCAATTCGCTTCTGAGTCAGGTAAAAAGGCGGGCGAGTTCTATACTCCTCATCAAGTTTCTGATTTGATGGCTAGAATAGTGATTCAAGGTAAAGAGGATAAAAAGGGATTTACGGTTTATGACCCTACAATGGGTTCTGGTTCGCTACTTTTGAACATTGGTAAGCATTCC
Source organism: Helcococcus sp. KG196 (assembly GCF_046035495.1). NCBI lineage: Bacteria > Bacillati > Bacillota > Tissierellia > Tissierellales > Peptoniphilaceae > Helcococcus > Helcococcus sp. KG196. The sequence continues at coordinate 75,360 of NZ_JBFNFI010000003.1, read as the reverse complement.
CACGAAACGGGCACGGTAAGGTATTTTGGACAAGAGATTAACACTTCGACATATAACCTTGCTCGAATGAATATGATTCTGCACGGGGTTGCGCCTAGCAATCAATCGCTGAATAATGGTGATACGCTTGAATATGACTGGCCGGTTGAAGAGCCGACAGATTTTGACGCGGTTGTTATGAATCCACCATATTCTGCGAAATGGTCTGCTGCCCAAGGATTTTTAGATGACCCTAGATTTTCTTCTTTTGGTGTGATTCCAACGGCTTCAAGGGCAGACTATACATTTTTACTTCACGGATTTTATCATTTGAAAGCTGAAGGAGTAATGGCGATTGTTTTGCCTCACGGCGTGCTATTTAGAGGTGCGAGAGAGGAGCAAATCAGAAAAATTCTTCTTGAGAATGGTAATATCGACACAGTTATCGGACTTCCTGAAAAGATATTTTTCAATACGGGCATCCCGACAACTGTAATCATTTTGAAGAAAAATAGGACAAATAGGGATGTGTTATTTATCGACGCTTCAAGAGAATTTGAAAAAAAGTCTAATCGAAATGAGCTGACCGAAGAAAATATCACTAAGATTTTGAATGCCTACAAAAACAGGGAAAACATTGATAAATACGCCTATCTTGCTTCGTTTGAGGAAATCAAAGAAAATGAATTTAATCTAAACATTCCAAGATATGTGGACACTTTTGAGCCCGAACCAATCGTGCCACTAAACGAAATTTCCAAAAATCTAACCGAAACAAAGATGAAGTTAGAGGCTTCAGAAAAAGCGCTTTTAGGAATGCTTCACGAACTTCACGGCACAAACGAAGAGGCCGACAAAGAGTTGAAGGAATTTATCCAAGTGCTAGAAAGGTTTGGTGAATAGAATGGCTAAAAAGAAGAGAATACCAGAGATTAGATTTGATGGATTTGAGGAGGAATGGGAAGAGAAGAGGTTGGGGGAGATTGCTGAAATTAATCCAAAATCAATTCTTCCAAATGACTTTAAATATGTGGATTTAGAATCTGTTGAAGGTTCAACCCTTGTTAATAGTAGAGTTGAACATATTAATACGGCTCCTTCAAGAGCACAAAGATTAGCAGAATATGGGGACATATTTTATCAGACTGTAAGGCCATACCAAAAAAATAATTTTTTATTTGATATTAAAGATAATAATTATAACTATGTTTTTTCAACTGGATATGCACAATTAAGGACCGTATATTCGGTAAATAATGATTTTCTATTTCAATCAATTCAACTTGAAAAATTTGTAAACGAGGTTATGTTAAGATGTACAGGAACAAGTTATCCTGCTATAAATTCAACAGAGTTATCAAAAATAAAATTAGATATTCCAAAAGATAAAGAAGAGAGTAAACAAATAGGATATATATTAAATACAATTAGTAATATAATAAATACTATCAATGAAAGAGTAGAAAAATTAAAAAACTACAAACAATCAATGCTTCAAAAAATGTTCCCGAAACAAGGAGAAAAAGTTCCTGAAATTAGGTTTGAAGGTTTTGAAGGAGAATGGGAAGAGAAAAAGTTAAGCGAAGTTTCACAAATTAAGAAAGGAAAGCAACTTAATAAAGAAAAAATTGCAGAAAATGGAAAATATTATCACCTAAATGGAGGTATATTACCATCAAATAGGACTAATTTATGGAATTCTAATAAAAATACTATTTCTATAAGTGAAGGTGGAGAGAACTGTGGTTACGTAAAATGGAATAATCAAAAATTTTTTAGCGGGGGACATAATTATACACTGATTCATTTAACTGTAAAATCATATTTTTTATTATCTTTTTTAAAATCCATAGAAAAGTCAATAATGAGATTGAGAGTAGGAAGTGGACTACCAAATATCCAAATTAGAGATTTAGAAAATATTATTATCTCTATACCTTCAGATTTAGAACAAGAAAAGATTTCTAAAATCTTTTTTGAGATAGACAACCAAATCTCTTTACAACAACAAAAACTTGATGCTTACAAGAAACTAAAGAAAACATTATTAGATAAAATGTTTATATAGGTAACAAAAATGAAAAATTTAAATATTTACGTTTATACTCAAGCTTGTATTGGATTACAAAATGAAAATTATATTCAAAAATTTCATAGGTTTATTACCGGAAGTGATACTAGATATTCTAGAAATGAAATTGAATGCTTGGATAAATTAATTCAAAACATTATAGAAATAGAAGATAATATAGAGATTTTTGAAAATTTTTTTTACGGGTATTCAATTCCAAATATTTCAAAGGAATTTGATTTAATTAAATTTGATGATCAGTCTATAATCAATATAGAAATAAAAAGAAAACAAAAAGTTGAAAAAATTAAGAATCAACTTATACAAAATAGATACTATTTAAGGTTTTTAAACAAAAATACTTTTTTATTTACTTTTCTAAAAGAAGAAGATAAATTATTCAAATTAGAAAATGATGAATTGATAGAAACGGATTTTTGTGAACTCATAAAAGTCTTAAATAATATAAAAAATTTAAACCTAGACATTGACAATTTATTTATACCAACAAATTATTTAATATCACCTTTTAATGACACAAAAAGATTTATTAATAAGGAATATTTTTTAACAGACGAACAAAATGAAAAAAAACATAATATTATGAAATGGATACAAGAAAATAAAAAACTAATTTGTATACAAGGCAAGGCTGGGTCTGGGAAAAGTCTTTTAATTTACGATATATCATTGGATTTAATTTCAAATAATAAAAATGTTGTTTTAGTTCATTGTGGAATACTCAATAAAGGACATAAAAAATTAAATGAAAATAATTTTAATATTATTTCTGTAAAAAATATATATGATATAGATTTTAGTAAAATTGATTATATAATATTTGATGAAACTCAAAGAATTGCTATAAACCAGTTTGAATATGTTATTAATAAAATTAAAGAAACAGAATGTGTAGGTGTTTTTAGTTATGATCCTAGACAAACTCTAAGTATAGACGAGTCAAAAAGTAAAACTATACAGATATTAAACTCCATAAAAAATGTAGTAAAATTGAAAGGAAGAATTAGATCAAATAAAGATATTTATAATTTTATAAATTGTCTTTTTGATAAGTCTAAATTTTATAGAAGTAATTTTAATGATATAACTATTTATTATTTTAATGAATACTATGAAGCAATAAACTACTTAAAAAAAATGGTAGAAAAAGGGTGGATGTATCCTGAATTTTCAACATCAAATTATTATGAGAATATACTCGATAAATATAAAATTAATGGTATGAATAGTTCTCATAAAGTAATAGGTCAAGAATTTGATAAAGTAGTAGTAATTATTGATGAAAATTTTTATTACAATTCAGAAAATAAGCTAAGATCTAAAGTTATAACAAACGTGAAATATGATGCTATGATGATGTTATATCAAAATGTAACAAGAGTAAAAAATAAATTATCAATTGTTGTTATAAATAATAAAGAAGTATTAGAAAGATTAACAAAACTAATAAATAACTAATATATTAAATGTGTAAGTTATAAGAAAATTATATTTTAGTTAGTGAAGGAGCCCATTATGTACTAAGATCCATTCCCACAATACATCGAACAATCAGAGCCGGACAAGAAGCGAAAGTCGATTGTCTGGAAGACTGCCATGGGGCTGCAGGCGGTGGATGGGTTAAAGACTTCTGATTATCTTGTTGAAAATGCGGTGAAGAATATTGATGGTGAGATTAGCATTCAGGATGTGCAGGATTTGATGAAGTCATATTATGAGGAAAAGCCTGATAGAGGGCAGGCGCGTACTCGTGAGGCGGATAGCGTTTCGGTGAAGATTACAAAGTTAATATATGAAAACTCATTTAGCTTGTCGCCGGGAGAAGTGATTTCCATTCATAAGGAGCTCTTTGAGAACTTTGGGTTTTGAGGTCGAAAATACGATATTTGCTGAAAATGCATGGTATTTTAGAAATGCATTGGTCAGGCCAAATTACACAAACATTCCTAAGAAGACAAATAGGACGAATGTGTATTTGGTGAGATTTTTAAGGAATTTATTATTAAACGAGGAAAATGTTTTGTCAAATAGAGAGCTTCATATTGATTTTGGAGAGGGCGAAACGGGTAGTGTGAGAGAAATGTTTGACAGGGAATTTGAGTTTTATAAGGACATAAAAGAATACTATATTAATCAATTTAAAATGTTTTAACGAGGACAGCGATGGGATTTACAACAGAACAAGAATTAGAGGACAAATTAATTGAACGATTGACCATGGGCAAATCTCAGTGGACATATCGAAAAGATTTGAACACCGAAGAAAAGCTTTGGGATAATTTAAAAAACATTCTAGAGAGAAATAACACAGACAAATTGAACGATGTTATGTTGTCTGAAACTGAGTTTAGACAGGTTAAGAGTCAGTTGGACTTTAGCAGTTTCTATGAAGCGGCTAAATTTTTGACGGGTGAAAATGGAATTGCCAAAGTGGAAGTAAGAAGAGATAACGCAAAACTAGGCACTATCAGACTTCATTTGCTTAATTCAAATGATATTGCGGGTGGGACTTCAGTCTATGAAGTTATCAATCAATTTGAATCTAACAAAAGACATGAGATGGACAGGAATAGAAGATTTGATGTGACTTTGTTGGTTAATGGTTTGCCACTTATCCATGTGGAATTGAAAAATAAAGCCCATCCATATATGGATGGATTTAGACAGGTGAAAAAATATATCGAAGAGGATAAATTTACGGGTATATTTTCTGCCATTCAGATGTTTGTTATATCAAACGGAGTGGATACGAGATATATTGCTTCATCCAAGAATGGCTTAAATGAGAAGTTTTTGAGCGTTTGGGTCGATGAGAATAATAATAAGGTGTCTAATCTGTACGAATTTGCAGATGCAGTACTTAGAGTGCCTGAAGCTCATTTAATGATTTCGGACTATTCCGTATTGGACAAGCAGTCAAAGTCAATCATCCTTTTACGTCCGTATCAAATTCATGCGATTAATGCAGTTAAAAGTGCTATAAAAAGAGGCGAATCTGGATATATCTGGCATACGACCGGCTCAGGTAAGACCTTGACCTCATATAAAGTGGCGAAGAATCTGTTAAAAATACCTTCACTTGATAAAGCAATATTTATCGTTGATAGGGTGGATTTAGATCAACAGACGACATCTTCATTTCTAAATTATTCTGAAAATGATTTAGTTACAATTGATGAAACAGATGATACTTTCGATTTAGAAAATAAGTTAGTTTCAAGTGACAGGACAGTTATCATCACAACCATTCAAAAGTTAAATACATTAATCAGAAAGATTAATAATAGGGAATCAAATAAAAAATATGAAAAGATAAAAGAGCTTAAGTTGGCATTTGTTGTGGATGAATGTCATAGAGCGGTATCCCCAGAAAAGCAAAGAGAGATAAAGAGATTTTTCCGCTCTTCTCTTTGGTATGGTTTTACAGGTACGCCAATTTTTGTAGAAAATGCGAAGGCAGAAAAAGGCGATCTTGCAAGGACGACCGAGGCTCAGTATGGTAAGGTTTTACATACATATACTGTTAAGGAAGCCATTGAAAATGGGGCGGTGCTTGGTTTTCAAATGGAATACAAAAACACTATCGACTATGATGATTTCAGATTTAAGATGAAAGAAAATGGGATCGATCTGTATAATTTGACGGATGAAGAGCTTGAAGCGGAATTTACAAATGACATTTTTGATAATGATACGCATAAATTGCAAGTAATAAACAGTATTATAAATAGATCTGATAATAAACTGGGGTTAAATAAAGGACCGGGGCAGGCATATTGTGCCATTCTCACTACAAGTTCTATAAAAGAGGCTCAACGATATTTTGAGCTTTTCCAAGATGTTAAGAATGGAAAATCCTCTGTAAAGATTTCTGAAAGAGTAAAGAGTCAAATTGTTGATTTTCCAAAGGTTGCAATAACTTATTCCATTTCTGAAAATGAGGAGAGGTCAATTTCTGATCAAAAGAAAATGAAGGAATCTCTGCAAATTTACAATGAAATGTTTGATACAACATTTAATCTGGAAACGGAGAGGGCATACAATAGGGATTTAAATAATAGGCTACAAAGGAAAATGGCTAAATACAAGTCAAGGTCTGAGCAACTGGACATTGTGATTGTAGTTGACAGGCTTTTGACTGGGTTTGATGCTCCTTGTCTTTCAACCCTATTTATTGATAGAAACCCAATGCCACCGCATAATTTGATTCAGGCATTTTCAAGGACGAATAGAATATTTGATAGTCAAAAAATCTATGGTCAAGTCGTCACATTTAGAATGCCGAATAAATTTAGACAAGCTGTTGAAGATGCGATTGTGCTTTATTCTAATGGTGGGGAAGATTATGTACAAGCGCCAAGTTTTGATGAGGCAAAGAAATCACTAAGAGAAACATATTTTGCACTAATGGAAATTGCGCCAATTTTAACAGATGTTTCACGTATTTTTGGAAACAAAGAAGTAATGATAAGATTTGCGAGAGCATTTCAAAAATATGATAAGGCATTTTCTGCGATTAAGGTGTATAGCGAATATTATGAAACAGACCCTATGGAAATTGTGGGTGTGATTTCAGATGAAGAATTTGAAAATTATTCAGGAAATTATCATAATATCATTGAAGAGCTTAAACGTATGAATGCTAGTGATGATAATGGTGATGATGTCGTGCCAATTGATGTTGAATATCAGATACAGACCATTCAGACTGAACAAATCGACTATAACTATATTGTAATGTTGCTTCAATCTCTAGTGCCTACAGCAGAAGAAATCAAGGCGAACAAATTTGAAGAAGTTGAAGAACATATTAACAAATATAGACAAAATAAAGAAGGTGTTGCAGAAATTATGAGCCAAATCCTTGAAGAATTGAAAGATGAAAATCTGAGATACAAATACAAGGATAAAAATATGGCAGCCATAATTAATCAAGAAATAGAAAAACACATTTTTACTGCTATTTCAGAATATGCGAACAAATACCAAGTTCGTGAAGAAGATCTAGAATATTATGTCAACAACTACAATCCTTCAAAGGACTACAAAACTCAAATTGGTGCTAATGAATTAATGAAGAATGCAGATTTCAACAAATACAAAGAGACTGCAGAAAATCCAGTTTCTAAACTAAAATACAATAGAATTATCAGGGAAGAAACTGGAGAATTCGTAGAAACGGAAATAAGCCCATATATGAGAGAGTTTTAATTGTGTTATGTTTGAAAATATTTTATGATATCTGTAGAACTACAATTAAAACATAAGGAGAGCATATTAAAATTTACCACCTGAATTTCTTTTCCTTGTAATAGAAATGCACAATGTAGGTTTATTACCTGAAGAAATCAGTGATAAATTAAATAGAATAGATTTTGAATGGTAATTATAAAATAGCGTTGTAAAAAAAGTAAAATTTAATAGGACTAGTAGAAATGGTTCATCGATATCTGTTATGAATATAGATTCAACAGATTTAGATGAGCCATTTTTTGTTTCATGTAATGAATGCTTGGATTATTTAAGTTTCATCACTATTAGAAGGAATATTTTAATTTTAATAATAAGATAAGAAAACGTTGGTATAAATAAAAAATTAATTTATAATATAGTTATAAAAATACAATTGAGGAGGTGTTTAATGAAGAAAAAAGCTTTAAGTATATTATTAACTTTATTAATAATATTAAGTAATTCCTATGTTGCAAGTGCTAAAGAATCGAAGATAACTGCATTAGACTATAGCAGTACTGATAAATATGTTACGGATTTTGCAGAAAAAGTCTTCAAATACTTTATGTTTGATGATGAAAAAATATTTGACTTTGAACTTACTGATACATTAAAGTCATATTTAATTAATAAGAAGAAAGTGTTAAACTATAACTCTTCATTATATAATTTGAAGAAGAATGAAAAGACAATAAAAACTGAGCTAATAGAAGTTAATGAACTAAATGGAAAAGCTGTATATACAGTTAATATTAAAAGTGACTATTTATATGCCGATGGTCAAGTTGATATGAGTACAATAACAACAAATATTATTATAAAGATTGATAACAATGTAAACGCATTTATTGTAGATAATGTATTTGATGAAATATGTGGATTTGATATACAAATTTGGACAAATGAATCTGATGAACTTGAAAATATTTCAAAAGATATGCCTATGATGATGAAAAGTAGTAATCTTAAAGAAGAAAATGTAACTCCTATTGTATTAGAGGAACAAGCTGAATAACTTATAAATAAAATAAACGAGATTTATAAAGAAGAGAACAAGATGGTGGATAAAAAAGATTTAGAGTCGGAAAAATCTGATCTTGAGATTCGGTATAAAAGGAATATAAAATCATGAAAAAATTATTTTATATAATTTCTATAATTGCATTGTTAGCCATTAGTGGATGCAAGGTCTCAGGTATAGCTTTGAAGTCTCCAAGTTATTCTGCTTTTGAATTATGGGGTGAACATCCGCCTTATGTATATGAAAAAAAAGATTACGCGGTTATTACCACTCCAGATTCGTTTTTTATATATGATAAATCACAAAAGAAAATTACAAAAGCGTATGGAGTTGATGTTGACAAGAGCTTTTTACCAGTTTTTTTTCTAGTATAGTTCTAGATTATGAAAAAGATATATTATTAATAAGTGCTGAAAAGAATTTCACAAACTTTACTGAATATCACTATATTTATGATATAAAAACCTGCTAACAAAAGTCAAGCCTACTCCGAAATTAATTTCAGAGTAGGCTTGTAATATTTAGTATTGAATTTAAGCATAGCAAATAAGCCGGTTGATATCGGCTTGTTTTAACTATTCTATTCCTAACTCTAAGCTACTTTTAACGCCTCCTTTTCTTGTTTTGATGCCATAACTTTTGCATAGTAGATTCTTAAGAACTTATTTAAGCCTGCAAATTTACATACTTTTTTTGCTTTTCCATCTTTTTCTTTTTTTAGCATATATAGATATATTTCATTTTCTGGATTTTTAACACTCATCATACATTTCATAGATTGGTATCCTATTTTTCTAAGTATTGCATTACCTCTTTTGGTTATTTTTCTCTGATCTGCTTTGAAATTCCCCGATTCATATGGTGGTGAGTCTATTCCTACAAAGGATATTAGGCATTTTTTATTTTTAAATTTTGATAAGTCTCCAAATTCTGCTGTTATTTGTACTGCTAATTTGTCTGATATTCCTGAGAATTTTTTGGCTTCTTGATATTCTTCTAGAGGCTCGGCAATTTCTATCATTTGTGATAAAATATTATATAGAATTTGATTTATATGTTTGATCAATTCTATCCCTTCTTGTAGGTTCATCTTTATGTATGAGCTATTGGAAGGTTGAGTTGAGATACTTTCCTCTGCAAGCTTGTAAATGGATTTAGCTTTATCAGCATTAGGATGGTATCTCTTTTCTTTTGCCCAGTTCTTAAAGTCTTCTATGAATTTTTCTTCTGTTTTTTCTAAAACTAGGTCTTTGTGCCACCATGTTTCTAAGAAATCTAATAGTTTGTCTTTTGAGAAGTCTTTAGATCCATGAGATATTAATTTTTTTATTCCCGGAAATGTTTGACTGATTGTTTGGTCTATGAAGTTCATTTGATTGATTCTTAGGTCCATGTAATGCTGATAAGATCTGTTTAATTCTTTTAGAGTTCTAAAATTTTCTGTATCTACTTTGTGTTCTTGTAATTCTTTCCAATACATCAACCCATATTCTGCTATTTGTGTGGCATCTATATTATCATTTTTTGCTTTTCTGAAGTTTAACACTCGGCAGAACTGTTTCATTTTTAATGGATTAATTACTGCTACAAAGTATCCTTGTTTTTTTAATTCATAAAGAATTGGCAAATGATATTTTCCTGTTGCTTCCATGACTATTTTGATTTCTTGATTTAAATCTTTTAGTTTATTTAAGAATCCTTCTACTTCTGGTTTGTTAAGATTTACATCAAAGGGCTTCCAAATAATTTTGCTACCTTGTTCTAAGGCACAGGCTGTAAATTTTTCTTTTGCTATATCTATTCCTATAGATATCATTTTCTTACCTTCTTTCTTTTAAATTTGTAGTTCCTACCTGCACCATTACACTCATTTTAGCTCGTGACACGGACGTTTTGCCCAACCTGCTTAACCGAATATGAATAATGAAGAGGTAGATGACAGTTTTTATTGCGGATGTTTTAACCCTAAAAGACGATCGTCATACTACTTCTTCATTATACAAAAATAGTGCAAGATAGAAATCACTTTCTTTCTTACACTATTTATGGTACTAAAAAGATGAGTTTAAAAAGATAAAAGGCGAAGGTAAAATTTCTAAAATAACTGATTCCGAAAAACATGTAGAATTTGATGTAGGCATTATGTCATCAGATTTAAATACGATATATTTTATTAGTGACGATAATGAAAAAATTTATCCTTTCAAAGAAAATTTTAGTAAGGAAAGTTTTGAGATAAAATAATATTTAATAATTTCTGCGCTTGAATAGGAAATTTGAATTAAGATAAAGAAGGGGCTGTTGCAAAATAGCCTCTTTAAATTAAAATAATTTAATAAATGTAACGAAAAAGCTCTGAATTCTAACCATTCAGGGCTTTTTGTGATAAAATAGTTTTATGACATACAATACTTTATCTGTGTTTAATTCTAGCCTAAAGCATGTAGAAATTCAATTAAAAATAGATTTAGAAATAAATTAGCACATTTCGTTGAGAAAATACTTTATTTAAATAATCAGTATTTGTTAGAAAATGACTTTTTAGATGCTTCAAGCATATACATTGATGGTACTAAAATTGAAGCTAATTCCAATAAATATATTTTTGTTTGGAAAAAATCAATCATAAAATTTAAGAATAACTTACTTGAAAAGATAGCTAAATATTTGAAAATTAGTGATTTTTCAGATGAAAAGTTAATAATAAAAGCATTAAAAGAGGAAAAACAAAAACTTAGGGACATTATCAAATTTTTGTAGATAAACTTTATTCTAACTTCGATAAATATATGGACAAAATAGTCTGTGATGCAGGATATGAGAGTGAAGAAAATTATGTGTATTTGGATTCGAAAAATTTAAGAGCTTTCATAAAGCCTTCAAACTATGAGATATAAAAAACTAGAAAATATAAAGAAGATTTGAAATTTAGAGAAAGTTTAATCGATAACAAAGAGACAGACAGTTATGAAAGTAAAGATGGTGATTTGTTTGTAAGAATAAAAGATAAAAAAAGAGTAAAGAAAAGCGGCTATATTTCAACATCTAAAGTATATAAATGTTTTGATTGGAACAAAGATGGATTTAAGACAAAATCGCTATATTTTACAGAAATATTTGAGAAATACAGGTTAAATTATTTAGAAAACATAACTTCATTAGAAGGTATAAATTATAGTAACCGAGATAAATTTAATGGCGATAGCTATGAATCTAAATCCAATCAAGTAATATCAATATCTACATAAAAAAAGAAAAAGAGCCATTGAATAATGATTTTTATGTCATTATGCAACAGCCCCTTTTAAAGAACCCATCTTTATAAGATTTCTTGAAATAGTTGAATGATGAAAAATAAAAATTCTGGAGTTGTCAAACATATGTGATGTGATTTTGTATTTAAATTGTAACAATTAATTTTACAAATTTTTATTTAAATTAATCCAAAATGTTTTAATGCCTTGAAAATTCCTTCGTTATTATTGTCATCAGTAACATGGAAAGCTGCATTTTTAACTTCTTCTTTACCATTTCCCATAGCAACTCCGTATTTAGCATATTCGACCATTTCCTTGTCATTTGAACTGTCACCGAAAGATAATAAAGTTTCACTTTTGATACCTAATTTTTCGAGAGCATTTGCTTTGCTTACTCCTAAACTCATGTATTCTAGAAAGAATGGTGACGTTTGAGCTACATAAAGTTTATCTTTAAATTTTTCAGTTATCTCTGCTTTTGCATCATCAAGGTATTTTGGCTCCATTATTGTAAGGATTTTATTTATATTGAAATCTACAAAATTTTTTAATGATTTTACTTCTTGAAGTAAAAATCCACCATTTCTTGCTTCCCATTCAATAACATTTATCCTTCCTTTACCTAAATTTCCGGTATCAACAACAGCATTGTAAACATCTTCAACATACATATATTCATCCCTATTAATCATTGGATATATTTTTTTATTTTCTACATAATCTAAAACTTCATAAACAAGTTCTTTAGATAAAGGTGTTTCATAAATTAATTTATTATTTGCTACATCATAAGCTATTGCACCATTGTTGGAAATTATAATTCCATTATTTTTATCTAATTCAAGCTCCTTAGCATATTTTAGCATTGCAAGCACGGGTCTACCGGATGCTAATATAATTTTCACCCCTTCATTGTGTAATTTGATTAAAGCTTTTTTAGTTTTGGGTTGAATATTATGTTCATTATCTAGTAATGTACCATCAAGGTCTAAAGCTATAGTTTTAATATTTAATTTATTCATTTTTCCTCCAAAAAGTTTTCATATATCAATTATACATTAAATTGTCGGTTTATCTTCAAATTATTTAAATTTTAAGTTATAATTATTTGGTATAGAAAGGTTAGGTAAATATGAAATTAGGTATAGTAGGATTGCCAAATGTTGGCAAATCAACACTTTTTAATGCTATTACAAAAGCAGGAGCGGAATCAGCTAATTATCCATTTACAACTATTGAACCAAATGTAGGGGTTGTAGACGTTCCGGATTATAGATTAGAAAAATTATCGGAATTAAATAATTCAAAGAAAATCGTATCTGCATATATAGAATTTTATGATATAGCCGGGCTTGTTAGAGGTGCTAGCAAGGGAGAAGGTTTAGGTAATAAGTTTTTAGCGAATATTAGAGAATCAGAAGCTATCGTTGAAGTTTTAAGATGCTTTGAAGATCCTAATGTAATTCATGTAGATGGTGAAGTAAATCCGTTGAAGGATATTGAAACAATTAATTTAGAACTTATTTTTTCTGATATGGATATGCTTGAAAATATTATGAATAGATTAAATAAATTGGCTAAATCTGATAAGGAAAAAAAAGCTGAATTAGAGTTGATACAAAGAGTATATAAAACTTTAGAAGAAGGAAAAAGTGCTAGAGTTTTAGATTTGACACAAGAAGAACAAAAAATATTAAAAGGATATAATTTATTATCAACAAAGCCTATAATATATGTTGCAAATGTATCTGAAGAAGAAGTTGCTGATGATGGACAATCAAATCCATATGTGCAACAAGTTAGAGAATTTGCAAAGACAGAAGAGGCCAAAGTTGTAGTAATCTCAGCTAAAATTGAAGCTGAAATTTCGACACTGGAAGATGAAGAAAAGAAGGATTACTTAGAAATGATTGGACTAGAAAAACCTGGTTTAGAAAAACTTATTATTGCAAGTTATGATTTATTGGGATTAATTTCATTTATAACCACCGGGGAAATTGAAACTAGAGCTTGGACAATAAAAAAGGGTACAAAAGCTGTTGATGCTGCTGGTAAAATTCATTCGGATATATCTAGAGGATTTATTAGAGCGGAGATAATTTCCTTTGATGAACTTATGAATTATGATGGTTCAATGACTAAAGCTAAAGAAGCTGGTAAGGTTAGACTAGAGGGTAAGGATTATATTATGCAAGATGGTGATATTACTCACTTTAGACATAATGTTTAGGAGTTGTTAATGAAAAATAATTTAGAAAATTTATTAGAAAATGAAAATTATAACTTAGTGGAAGCAAGGAAGGCAAATAGAAAAATAATTTTTTCGTATTTGATATATTTTTTAAGTATTAATATTTTAGCTTCTTTAACGGGGTTTATACAGGATATAGGGATTAGACAAATAACAATAGTTGGTTTAGGCATAATCCCAATATATTTCTTTGTTGGCAAAAAATCTTTGGAGAATTTAAGAAGTCAAAAACAAAAATATTTCGGTATAAAAGATTTATTTTTCTTTGTAGGTTTATCTTATGCTATAACTTTAATATTTAGTATTTTTACTAATTTTGTTGTAAGTAAGCTTAATATACCTTCTCCAAATGTTACTAAAATAATTCAAAATAATTTAAATATAACATTATTTATTTATGCTGTAATTTTTGGACCGGCAATTGAAGAATTGCAGTTTAGGGGATTTTATTTGAATATAACTAGAAAATATGGAAAAATAGCAAGCATACTCTTGGTGTCTATATTATTTTCATTTTCTCATTTAAACATAATTCAAGGGTTAGGGACATTTGGATTAGCACTAGTGTTTACATATGTTGCATATTTTTATTCATTTAGAGATGCATTAATATTACACATAATAAATAATTTAATTGTTGCAATTGTAGGATTTTTATCATCAAATTACGGTTTACAATCAATGCAAATTGTTGCTTTATCTATTATATTGATTATTTTAGGATTTAGTGCTATAGTGCAGTTATTTACAGAAAAAAGAAGAAATGAATTTAAAAACAATCTAAAAATAGATAAAGCTGAGAAAAAATATTTAAAAAATTTATTTACAGATTATGTATTTATAGTTTATTTTATTTTTATATTAGCATTTTCCGTTTATGCTGGATATATCGCTCAAAATGCACGATAATATTTTACACTTGACATATATAAATAATTTATTTATAATATCAATTAATATATTAAAAATAAAAGAAAGAGTAAAAAGTTTTGAAGCTACAGAGAGCTGTTGTTTGGTGTGAAACAGTGTGGATTACTTTTGAAAATCATCTTTTTTATTGAAAATCTGAAATTATTATAAAATTAAGATTTTTCGTAGTGGTTTACGTTACAAATACCTGACATTGTTAGATGTTATAAGTGCTTCACTATGTGAAGAAAAAAGGTGGTACCGCGATTATTTCGTCCTTTGCTGGAAATAGCAAAGGATTTTTTATTTTAAATATAAAAATTTTTAGGAGAAGATTATGAAGAAAAGTTTATCAAAAAATCAATTTTTAAGCGTTAGTATAATGCTCTTTGGTTTATTTTTTGGGGCGGGAAATTTAATATTTCCTCCAATGCTAGGACATCAAGCAGGAAATTTAACTTTTATTAGTTTATTATTTTTTGCTATAACTGCTGTTGTATTTCCAATTTTAGCTGTAATAGCCGTAGCAAAGACATCGGGTTTAACAAATTTAGCAAATAGAGTCGGACCGGTGTTTTCATTGGTATTTACATCATTGATTTATTTATCAATAGGACCTGGACTAGGGATACCAAGAGCAGGTAGTTTACCATTTGAAATGGCAGTACAACAGTATTTACCGGAGGGAGTTAATATATTTTCTTTAAGGCTTTTATATACATTATTTTTCTTTTTATCAGCATTTTTAATTTCATTAAATCCAAGTAAGTTGGTAAATAGAGTTGGAAAAGTGCTGACACCTACTTTATTAGTGCTTATTTTATTTATGTTTATCGGTGTAATAATATCAGGAATAAATATGCCGACTAAACCAGCTGATGCCTATATATCAAATGCACCGGTAAAAGGATTTTTAGAAGGATATAATACAATGGATGCAATTGCAGGACTTAATTTTGGTTTAGTGATTGCTTTAGCTATAAAATCATTTAATGTAAAAGATGATAAAAATATTATGAGATATACTGTAAAAGCTGGATTTTTAGCGGGAACTGTTTTATTTATAATATATGCAATGCTTTCATATATCGGAATGGTTACAGGGCAAATAACATCCGGAGTGGAAAATGGAGCTCAAGTATTAGTTATAACAGTAAATAAAGTATTTGGTAATTTTGGAGGAATATTATTAGTTTCTATATTTACATTGGCTTGTTTGACAACATGTGTTGGATTAATAACAAGTGGTAGTGGATATTTTGCGAAACTGACAAATAATAAAATTAGTTATAAAAAATGGACTTTATTATTTTCAGCATTTTCATTTGTTGTAGCTAATTTTGGATTAAATAAAATATTAGCTGTATCTGTTCCTGTATTAGTATCAATTTATCCGATATCTTTGACACTTATAATTTTAACATTATTTCATGATAAATTAGGATTTAGTAAATTGGCATACAAAGCAACAATTTATGTTGTGTCATTAATATCCGTAGTTGAAGGTTTATTAGTAGCTAAGATTGAAATACCAATTTTAACAAATTTTGTAAAACAATTACCTTTATTTAAGCAAAGTCTAGGATGGTTAATTCCGGGATTAATAGTTTTAGTTTTGGCAATATTTGTTTCCGGAGCTTTAAAATTAGAAAAATTTAAATAATATTTTGACTGGAATGTTGAAAATGCTCAATTATTCTAGTCATTTTTTTTATACTAATGTATAATAGAATATATAGTATTAAAAAAGGAGTAAAAATTATGAGTATTTATGATAGAGTTGATAATCTTAGAGATTTAATGATGGATAGAGATATTGAAGCATATATTGTACCAACATCTGATCCTCATCAATCAGAATATTTATCAGATTATTACAAGACAAGAGAATATATTTCTGGATTTACCGGTTCAGCAGGCACAGCGGTAATAACAAGAGATAAAGCTGGATTGTGGACTGATGGTAGATATTTCGTACAAGCTGAAAATGAATTAAAGAATTCTCCATTTAAATTATATAGAATGGGAGAGGATATAGATTATTTGACATTTATAAATGAAGAAGTATCTCAATTTGGAAAAGTTGCAGTTGATGGGAGATGTTTATCATTAGCTCAATACGATGAAATTAATGATAAATTAGGAGATAGACTACTTATTACAGATGTAGATTTTATCTCAAATATATGGGAAAATAGACCTCAATTATCAAAATCGGAAGCTTGGATTTTTGATGAAAAATATACTGGAAAGTCAGTTTCTGAAAAATTAAAAGAATTTAGAAAAAGATTAAGAGAAAAAGATTGTGATTATGGATTTATAGGTGCTTTAGAAGATATAGCATATTTATTTAACCTAAGAGGCGATGATATATATGCTACACCGGTATTTTTCTCGTATGCATTAATCGGTCACGAAAATGCAATATTGTTTATTGATGAAAATAAAATAGATTTAGAAGTTAAAGAATATTTGAAAGCTAATAATATTGACATATATAGATATGATGCTATTTTTAATGTGTTAAATGGAATAAGAGGTTCCAATTCAATTTATTTAGACCCTAATAGAACAAATGTAAAAGTTTATCAAAGTATTAATAAGAATGTCAGAATAAAACGAGGCATAAATTTAACTACATTGATGAAGATGATTAAAAATGAAATTGAAATTGAAAATGAAAAGAAAGCATTTCATAAAGATGCTATAGCATTGACTAAATTCTTTAATTGGGTTGAAACAGGTGTGAAATCAGGAGCAATTGACGAAGTATTTGCAGCTAAAAAGTTACTAAGTTTTAGAGAACAACAGGAAAACTTTATTGAACCGAGTTTTACAACTATTTCTGCTTATGGAGCAAATGCTGCAATGCCGCATTATGACCCTGAAAAGGTAATACCTGCAACACTACAAACAAAAGGTTTATATTTAGTAGATAGTGGAGCTCAATATTTAGAAGGGACAACAGATATTACTAGAACTATTGCTCTTGGGGAACTTACATATGATGAAAAATTACATTACACATTAACATTAAAAGGATTTATTGCAGGATTATCAGCTAAATTTAAAAACAACTCTACAGGATATTTTTTAGATTCAATTGTAAGAAATCCTATATATAGATATGGATTAGATTTTAATCATGGTACAGGTCATGGGGTAGGATTCGTTTTAGGAGTTCATGAAGGGCCTATGAGCATTTCAAAAAAAGATAATGGTGTAGTTTTACAAAAAGGTATGATATTTTCTATTGAACCGGGACTATATATTGAGGGGGCACATGGTATAAGAATAGAAAATATTGTGTATGTTGAAGATGCTCAAGAGCCAAATATGCTAGAAATTAAAACATTATTATATTTGCCAATTGATACAAGACCGGTATTAAAAGAATTATTGGAAGCTTGGGAATTAGATTGGTTAAATAGCTATAATGAAGAATGTTACAATAGATTATCTAAAGAATTAGATGGTGATGATTTAATTTATTTAAGAAAGATTACAAGAGAATTATAATGAATGATTTAAGATATGATTTATCAAGGTTGCCGGATTTGCCTGGAGTTTATCTGATGAAAGATAAGGATGACAATATAATATACGTGGGTAAAGCTAAAAATTTAAAAAAACGTGTTAGATCATATTTTAATGGAGAAAAAAATAAATCAATGAAAGTACTTAAAATGGTTGAGAAAATTGACCATTTTGAGTATATCATTGTTGAAAATGAAGTTGAGGCACTTGTATTAGAGTCTAATTTCATTAAAGAACATAGACCACATTATAATATTTTATTAAGAGATGATAAACAATACCCATATATAATGCTTACAAATGAGACTTTTCCAAGGATAGAAAAAGTTCGACAGGTAAAAAATGATAAAAATGAATATTTTGGGCCATATCCAAATGCTTATGCTGTAAATGATGTAATAAGACTTTTGCAAAATACGTTTAAGTTGAGAGTTGATAAAATTGAACAAAATTATAATAGTATTAAGAGACCTTCCCTAAAGCAATTTTTATATAAATACAATGATCCTAATCATGACTATAAAGACCAAAAACAATATATGAAAAATGTGGATAAGGTAAGAGAGTTCTTAAAAGGAAATGTAAAAGAATTTATTAAAGAATTAGAAGAAAAGATGTTATCATACTCTAAAAACCTAGAATTTGAAAGAGCCAAGGAATACAGAGATCATATAATAAATATTGAAAGTCTAATGGAAAGACAAAAAGTTACAAGTGTAAGTGCCCAAAATATGGATATAGTATCTTTATCTAGGGCACGAAATTATGTAACTATCCAAGTATTTTTTATGAGAAATGGTAAAATTGTTGATAGAGAGCATTTTATCATTGAAAATGAATTTGATAATAATGATGCTGAAATTTTGTCATCATTTATGAAACAATTTTATTTTGATATGACATATATTCCTAAAGAGATAATTTTATTGGAATTACCTGAGGATTATGAGGTAATAGAAGAAGTTCTTACAAAAAAAAGAGGTTCAAAAGTCAATTTAAGAGTTCCAATGCGTGGAGAAAAAGTAAGTTATTTAGATATGGCAACAAAAAATGCAAAAAAAATGATGTTAGAATATCTAAAGAAAATGGATAATAGAGAAAAAAATAAAAATTTAGGACTAAAGAGGCTTGAAGAATTTTTAGGTATATTTCCTATTGATAGGATTGAGGCATATGATATATCGAATATATCCGGTGTAGATTCTGTAGGTTCAATGGTTGTTTATCAAGAAGGAAAAAAATCTAAAAAAGACTATAGAAAATTTAAAATTAAAACTGTTGAAGGACCGGATGACTATGGTTCAATGCGGGAAGTACTTACCAGAAGATTAAAAAGACTTATAAGTGATGATACTAATATCGGATTTTCTAAAAAACCTGATCTTATAATAATGGATGGGGGTAAAGGTCAGGTAAATGTTGCATTACAAGTTATAAAGGAATTTAATCAAAATATTGAAGTTATTGGACTTGTGAAAAATGATAAACATAAAACCCGTGCAATAATTTATGAAAATAGAGAAATACCGATAGAAAATGATACGGCGATTTATAGATTTTTATATGGTATTCAAGAAGAAGTGCACAGATTTGCAATAAATTATTTCAATACAGTTCATAAGAAAAAAATGTTTGAATCTGAACTTAAAAATATTCAAGGTTTAGGGCAAAAAAGAATTTTATCATTATTAAAAAAGTTTGGCTCTATTTCTAATATTAAAAATGCAACAAAAGAAGACTTAATTGAGGTTGAAAATATAAATGAAAGTGTGGCGAACAATATTATAAAATATTTTGGAGAGAAAAATGGCTAAAAGTGTTAAATTATCAGAATTAGTACAAGAATTAGACTTGAAAGTAATCATGCCTGCAAAGGATTATGAAGAAATTGAAATATCAAATGGAGATGTAAATAGACCCGGGTTACAATTATCAGGATTTATGGAGGCTTTTCCATATAAAAGAATTCAAATAATTGGTAACGTAGAATATAACTACTACATGCAAATGACACCTGAATTAAGATATGAAAGATTTAGAGGGATTTTATCAGAAGAAATTCCGTGTATAATTTTTTCATACAATAGAGAAGTTACACAAGATATTTTAGATTTAGCAAACTATTACAATAAAACTTTAATTATTTCTGAATATGCTACAACAAAATTAATCAGTAAATTGAGTATGTCACTTGAAAAGCATTTAGCTGAAGAATTAACAATTCATGCCGGATTAATGGAAGTTTATGGTTCCGGAGTTTTAATAAAAGGACAATCGTCTGTAGGAAAATCTGAAACAGCTTTAGATTTAGTAA
Organism: Helcococcus sp. KG196; assembly: GCF_046035495.1. NCBI lineage: Bacteria > Bacillati > Bacillota > Tissierellia > Tissierellales > Peptoniphilaceae > Helcococcus > Helcococcus sp. KG196. Next base: position 54,768 of record NZ_JBFNFI010000003.1, on the reverse strand, counting down.
TCAGAGGACATAGACTTGTAGCGGATGATGTGGTAGATATTAAGAAGATAGATAACCAACTATATGGTACTTCTCCTGAAAACATTAGACATTTTATGGAAATAAGAGGTTTAGGAATTTTAGATATTAGAAGATTATATGGTGTAGGGTCTGTTAAAATTGATTCTAGGATTGATTTGGTTATAGAACTTGAAAAATGGGATGAAAATAAAGAATACGATAGATTAGGTTTAGAAGATGATTCTGACTTTATTTTAGGTGTAGAAGTCCCAAAATTAACTGTTCCGGTAAAACCTGGTAGAAATATTGCTATGATACTAGAAGTTGCCGTTAGAAATTTAAGACAAAAGAATTTAGGATATAATTCAGCAAAATATTTAACAAGCCGATTATTTAATGATATGAATCCTAGTGAAACAAAAAATAATCATTATGTAAATATGTATGAAAATTTATAATTTTTAATTGCCATATATATTTAAATGTTATATAATGTTTATGTTTAAAAAAATAACAAATGAAAGGCAGATTATGGAAAAAAGTTTTAGATTTTATGTTGCCTTGTGGAGTACTAAATTTATAATTAAATTTATGAATTTTATAGGTAGAAGAGCTACATATTTACCGGGAATGATAGCATATAAAATGTGTCCTGATATATTAAAATATATGAAAGTGCCTAAAACTACTATAGCCCTTACAGGAACGAATGGAAAAACAACTACTGCAAATATGATTTCTGATTTTTTGAAAAAGAAAAATATTTCTTTTATTCACAATAATTATGGATCAAATACGGTTGAAGGTATAATAGCATCATTTATTAAATTTTCAGATTTAAAGGGAAATTTAGATTATGAATATGGAATCATAGAAGTTGATGAAAGGTCATCATATAGAGTTTATGAGTATTTTACACCTGATTATTTGATTGTAACAAATCTTTTTAGGGATTCATCAAAGAGAAATGCTCATGCAGATTATATTTTTAATATTTTAGAAGATTCCGTATCTGAAAAAACTAAATTGATATTAAATTCAGATGATTTGATAAGCTCATTATTAGATAAGAATAGAGAAAAGACATTCTTTTCAATTAATTTACTTGATGGAGAAGAAGAGGAAAGAAATTCTAGGATAAAAGATATAGAAAATTGTCCGAAATGTAATCACAGATTAACTCCTGAATTTATTAGATATAATCATATTGGTAGATATCATTGCGATAACTGTGGGTTTGAAAATTTCAAATCAGACTATTTAGTTAAAAGTGCAGATTTAGAAAATAGAGTTGCAGTAATCGAACATGACACTAAAGAATACAAATTTAATTTACAAAGCAGTAATATTGTTGATTTGTATAATTTATTAGCGGCTATTTCGGTCTTAAGTGAAACGGGATTTTCTATGAGTGAGTTAAGTGAAAATTTTGAAGATGTTGAAGTAGTTAAATCCAGATATAATGATTGTATGATTGGAAATACAAGATTAGTTTACATAATGGCTAAAGCAATAAACCCAATATCTGCATCGAGAACTTTCGATTATATTAGAAAGCAATCAGGAAATATAGCTGTTATTTTTGGAAATTCGAAACATGATATAGGCTATAAAAATTCTGAAAACACATCATGGTTGTACGATTTAGATTTTAGATACTTAAAAGATTCAGAAAATATAAAACAATATATTACATGTGGTAAGAGATTTAAGGATCAAGAAGTAGCATTGCTATTATCCGGCATTAAAAAGGATAAGATAGTAAGTATTGAAGGTTGGAATGGTGTGGCTCAAGCAATAGATTATGACAATATTGATACAATATTTTTACTAAATGATATTGATACATTAGATTTGACAGGTAAAGTAAAAAAAGAAATAGAAAATATATTGCAAGAGAGGTTAGAAAAATGAAAATAGAAGTATTATATCCTGATATTGCAAATTTATTTGGAGAAATGGGACATATAGACTTTATAAGAAATATATTTCCATATGCTCAATTGGTAAAAACACATATTACAGAAAAACCCAGATTTTTAACAGAAAAAATAGATTTAATCTATTTAGGACCTATGGCTGAGAAATATCAAGAACAAATTATAGAAAAATGGCTGCCTTATAAAGCTAAAATAAATGAAAAGATTGAAGAAGGAAATATATTTTTGTTTATTGGAAATGCTATGGAAGTATTATTTGAATATATCGAAAAAGATAACGGTGAAAAAATAAATGGATTGGGTATATTTTCCTATTATGCAAAAAGACAGATGATGAGCCGTATTAATTCGCTATATCATGGAAAGTATAAAAATGATATAGAAATAATCGGATTTAAGACACAATTCACATATGCTCATCCAATTAAGGCTAATGTGCCGTATTTATTTGAAACAATAAGAGGACTTGGAATGGATAAAGAAACTAAAAATGAAGGTATCCATTACAAAAACTTTTATGGAACATACTTAATAGGACCGCTATTGGTTATGAATCCTGATTTCACAATAGATTTCATGAAAAATTTTGTAGAAAATCCAAAATTGGAGTATTATAAAGAAATGAAAGAAGCTTTTAATATAAGATTAGAAGAATTTAAGGATTCAAAGACAACATTATAAAATTATTTGAAATTAATAAAATACTGTTATTAAATTTTGAAATTTAATTTAAAAGGTGAAAATGATGAAAAAAAATACTTTTGGAAGTAAACTTGTAAGATTACAAGAGAAGTTAAGAATTATAAAATTAAAAAACAAAGAGAGAAGTTATTTAAAATATAAAATGGAAAAAAATGGATATTATGAAGGTTCTGATGAAGAATATAATAAAGTTGTAGTTCCGTTTTGGTCCAAATATGGAATGAAGCCGGATAAAAAATGGTTTCAATATTCCGGATATAAAAAACAGAAATTTGATCCATATATGATACCGGATGATTTTTATTATGCAGAATTAAATAGATTCTTAAATGACTCAAGATATGATGAATTTTTAGATAATAAAATTTATTTTGAATATTTCTTACCAGAAGCAAAAAAAGCAAATACAATTATTAAATATGCTCATGGGTTTTATAGAACGAAGGAAGATAAATTAGTATCGAAAAGAGAAGCTATTAATATTTTAAAAAAATATGGTAAGATCATAATCAAACCTTCAGATAAAATGAAGGGTATAGGAATAGATTTAATTGATTTTAGTTCTGATGAAGAAAAAGCGATATTAAAATTTGAAGAAAAAGTTAAAGGTGGAGATTTTGTTGCTCAAGAATTAATCAAACAATCTGAACAAATGAATAAGTTGAATCCTTCAAGTGTAAATACTATTAGACCAATGACTTTTATTATAAATAACGAGGTTGTTGTTTTATCAAAGATTTTGCGAATCGGTGCTGAAGGGGCTTTGGTTGATAATTACTCTAGTGGGGGAAAATCCAGACCTATTGATGATGAAGGATACTTAGAAGATTACGAGTTTGTAAATGATAGAAAAGTTGATTTTGATGTAAATGGCAATAAAATTCAAAAAGAAAAATTAATTGGATATGAAAAAGTCGAATTATTAGCAAAACAATATCATAAAAAATTTCCACATTTAAGAATAATTGGATGGGACTTTGCGATTGATGAAAATTATGAACCGGTTCTAATTGAATTAAATGGATATGTTGGAGATAATCAAAGAGAAGATGGCCATGGAACATTTGGAAAATATACAGAACAAGTATTAAACGAGTATTTTGAAAACAAAAAAAATAAAATATAGATTTAAGATATTTTGAGAGGAAAGTATGGTGAATATTACTAATTTTGCTAATAAACTGTTATTAGAACTAAGATATATGGTATATAGAAAAAGACAAAGAGATATACTAAATAAAAATATGAAAGATTATGAGTATTATGAAGGTTCAAAAGAGGAATATGAAAAAGTTGTATTACCATTTTGGGAAAAATACGGAATGAAGCCTGATATAAGATGGTTTCAATTTTTTGGATACAAAGACCAGAAATTTAATCCTCATTTTATTCCTGATGACTTTTTTTATACTGATTTATATAAATTCTTAAATGATGTAAATTTTGATGAAAAATTACAAAATAAAATATTTTTAGATTCAATGTTGCATGATGTAAATAGACCTAGAGCTGTATTAAAATATGAAAATAAACTTTTTGTAAGTGAAAATAATGAGTTTTTAACTAAAGAAGAAGCATTACAAACATTGAAAAAAGAAGGGAAAGTTATCGTAAAACCTTCAGATGATATGCAAGGTAATGGTGTTGAAATACTTAATTTTACTGATAATGAAAAAAAGGCAAAAAAACTTTTTGAAGAAAAAGTAAAATTAGGAGATTTTATTGTTCAAGAGTTGGTAAAACAATCAGACCAAATGAATAGACTTAATAAATCAAGTGTTAATACATTTAGAATTACAACATTATTAATTAATGATAAAGTTGAGTTTGTATCTTCTATTGTTAGATATGGTCAAGAGGGTTCTATTGTTGATAATATGGCTAGAGGAGGCATATCTAGAGTTTTAGATAAAGATGGATACATGTCAAAACAAGCTAAAATTCACGAAAAATTATTTACCACAGAAGATTTTAAATCTGAAAAACTAGAAGGATTTAAAGAAGCATTAGCTCTTGCAAAAAAATTACACCCTAGATTTTCACACGCCAGATATATAGGATGGGACTTTGCAGTTGATCAAAATAATCAACCTGTATTCATTGAATTAAATGCATATCCTGTAAATAACCAAAGACAATATGGACCTGCATTAGGAGATTTTACAGCACAAATTTTAGATGAGTATTTAGAATACAAGAAATCAAAAAAATAATATTTTTAGTTTAATAAGTTAATGTATTACAAGGGTTTTTTATTTAGTAGTTTCATTAAGATTAAACTATTTTAAGAGGTCATATGATTAAAAAAATATTAAATTCTAATTGGAAAGGTATATTAACTGTATTAAATGATATGTCTAAAAGATCTAAAAGATTGAGAATAGATATATTTGTTGATATGTATAAGATGTATAAAAAGTATGGATATACATGGTTAAATTATTACACTTACAATTTTGATAGAGTAAAAAATTTAGAAATTAGAAGGACTTTTTTATCTCAATATGGTGATAATAGTAAAATTTATAGAGAGTTTATAAAAAAAGAGAATATTAAATATCTTAAGGATAAGATGCAATTTAATAAAAAATTTACTGAATTTCTAGGTAGAGAAATAATTAATTTAGAAGATAGTAATCTTGATGAATTTAAATCGTTTATTCAAAGAAATCCGATATTTTTTGCTAAAGATCCTGTGTTAATGGGGGGTAAAGGTGTAGAGAGAGTGGTTTATAGTGAAAATGATAGCGTGGATAAGTTATATGAAAGATTGTTATCAGATGGAAAAATAATTTTAGAACAATCAGTAATTCAACATCCGGAAATGAAAAAATTATCTTTAAATTCACTAAATACTGTTAGAATAGGAACAGCCATCGATAAAGACGGAAATATAAGTATATTATACAATGTGTTAAGAGTATCTGGAAATGACAGCTATCTAGATAATGCAAGTCAGGGAGGGTATTGGACTTTATTAAATGAAAATGGGGTTATAGATAAACCATTATATAGAGATTTGCCAAAGGAAGATATAATTGAGATAAACCCAATTACTAAATTTAATTATATTGGATTTAAGATACCATACTTTGAAAAAGTAAAAGACCTTGCTGTACAAGCTGCTTCTATATGTAAAGATCTAAAATACGTAGGATGGGATATTGCTATTACTGAAAAAGGACCAATCCTAATAGAAGGTAACGATTTTCCAACCACAGAACTCTACCAAGCCCATGTTCATATGAAAGATGGGAAAGGTAAAGTTAAACTTTTTGAAGAAAAATTGGGGATTAAGTTGAGGTAGAAGTTAAAATCTGCTATAAAACAACTTTATAGTTGTTTTATAGCAGATTTTTTTCTAATAGAATTCATTATTTCTGATAATAAATATTCATAAATTATATGAGTTATATCATTGTCTCAATTAATCATTATAGCATTCATTAAAACTATAGTAGTAAAGCTGTTCTATTTGTGTTTTTATTAGTAATAGTAGTAAATTACATAGAATAAATTATTTAATTAAATTACCACCTAAAAGTTAAAAAATGCAAAAATAAGATGTAAATCTCAACATAACAATATACAAAATTGATTATATAAAAATGTACATGAGGTTGTGATAAATTTTGTGTATAAAAATCTTTCTAATTAAGTTAATATAAACTTAATTAGGAGGATTTTTTTGTGGAAAAAAAGACTGGAAATACAATAAAGTAGATCAGCAAAACAATTAATAGAGTCATACAATATAAAAGCGGCACAATATATACAATATGCATTAAAAGATTTGTTGTGAGACACAATAGAAAGTATGTTAAAATCAGGGGGTTATTTGCTATTTTTGTAATAGTAACAATTTAATTCTAATTGATGGCTATTATATATAAGTATATAGTTTTATTTATATTTTATCGGACTTTATTTATTAAAGAGATCTTTATTTATTAATTACAATTTGTCAACAACCGGAGACATTATTAATATTAATTAAAAATATATTTTTGTTATTATCTATATGAGGAGGATAGTTTATGTTTAATGATAAGGAAATATACATATTGCGACTTTTTTTACAAAATAAATATATACATTTTGATTCTATCGCTGAATCTATGTCTATTTCCAGTAGAACTGTGAGCAGAATAATATCTGGCTTAAAGGTTAAATTAACAAAATACAATATGGATTTTAAATTCAATAACCATAAGGGATATAAGTTAAATATAAAATCCAAGAGAGACTATTTTAATTTACAAAAAGATTTAACATTGTTATCTAAAGCAACAGTTGAACTCAAAATAATAGAAGAGATATTAAAAAATTCTCCAATTACTATTACGAGTTTAGCTGAAAGGTTATATTATAGTGAATCAATAATAAGTTCGAAACTTAAACAAGTAGATAAATTACTTAGTAGATATAAATTAAAATATTATTCAAAGCCTAATTATGGAATAGAGATTCAAGGTAATGAATTGGAAATTAGAAATTTTTTGATTAATGAGTATATGATATTTAGCGATAATAATATAGTGGATTGTATTTTAACAGATTTTACAGGATATTATTTTAATAAAATATCTGATATTGTTACAGCTACTTTAATTAAACATCATTTGATTTTATCTGATATGGATTATTCGAATCTTTTGGCAACTACTATAGTAGCTATGTTTAGAAGTAAGTCTACTCAAAATCTCTTAAATAATCAATATGAAGATTATTCTGATCTGGTGAAGGATATTGTAATTTCTGTCAATAATTGTTTTGACATGGAAATTGGATTAAATGAAATAGGATATATAAGTTCTAATACTATTTTCTCAAGAAGTAGTGATTTAAATGATTTATCTAATAATAAGTTAAAAAATATAATTGATATGGCTATAAGTATAATTGATAAAGAGAATCCAAATTACTATAAATTTAATAATCATTTTTACAACTTATTGTTTATACATATAGATTTGTTGATAAAGAGATCTAAGGGGGCGAAGATATTTATTAATCCATTGTTAAATAATATAAAGCAAGAATATATTGTTGAATTTAATGATGCAATAAAGCTAGGGGGGTTAATAAATAGGTATTTTGGGTTAAAAATCAGTGATGATGAAATAGGTTATTTAGCGATACATTTAGCATCTGTAAGTAATCGTGAAAGCAATAATAAGACTGCCATCATTATTTGTAATTATGGAGTTGGGACATCTTTAATAGTGAAAGAAAAAATTGAAAAAGCAAATCAAGGAGTTAATATTATAGGAGTCTATCCTTCGACATATTTAGATTTAGCTTTAGAAATTAAACCAGATTATATAATTAGTACTATTAAATTAAAAAATTATCAGTCAAATATACCTTTAATTGATGCAAGTGATATTTTAATAAATAAAAACTACAAATTAGATTTTAATAAAGGAGATGATTTTAAATTTTTTTTTAATGAGAAAAATTTTTTTGATGTAGATTATCAATCTAAAGAAGAGCTAATTAATGATTTAAAAAATAAAATAAAAGCTTCTACCAATATTAGTGACTATGTTTTAGATGCTGTTATTGAAAGAGAAAATTTGTCAACTACAGAGACCGGCTATTTATTTGCTATGCCTCATGCTATAGTTGAAGGAGATTTTGATTCAATAATAGCAGTTTTTAGAAATAAGGGTAATATTCATTGGACTTTGGGAGAGGTAAGGTTAGTATTTGTATTGATATTAAACAGGAAAGACTTTGAGAAAATTGAAATATTAAAAAAAATTTACAAGAGGATAAATGATAAAAGACTGATAGATAACCTGTTATTAGCTTCAAATTATCAAGAATTTTTAGAAATTTTATATCAAGGAGATTTATATGAATGAGATTCTTACAAAAGATTCTATTATCTTAAATGCAAATATTACATCAAAGGATGAATGTTTTAATTTTTTAGTAAAAAAGGCTATAGATTTAAACATTGCGACAGATCATGATGAGTTATATAAAAGTTTTTGGATTAGAGAAAAAGAAATGAGTACAGGCTTTACTGATGGCATAGCTATACCACATGCAAAGAGTTCGTGTATTTTAAGGCCGGCAATAATTTTTATAAAAAATAATACGGGAATTCAATGGGAAAGTCTTGACGGAAAATTAGTAAATATAATTATATCAATAATAGTTCCACAAAACTCAGAAAATGATTTACATTTGAGGTTGTTGAGTAAATTAGCAAAAAAATTAATGGATGAAAATTTTAGAGCTCAGATTTCATTTAGTAATAGCGTTAATGATATTTATCAAGAACTAAGCATAGTTTTGATTAATACATAAAAATTAGGAGGTATGTAATGTATGTAATAGGTATTTCAGCTTGTCCAACAGGTATAGCACACACTTATATGGCGGCAGATGCGATAGAAAAAGCTGCGAAAAATATTGGAGCAAGCTATAAAGTTGAAACTCAAGGATCAATTGGCATTGAAAATAAACTTAGTGATGAAGATATTAGGAATGCGGATATTATTGTAATAACTGCAGCTGTCGCTGTTAGAGAGTTTGAGAGATTTGAAGCATTCAAAGATAAAATATTTGAGGTTTCACTTCAAAATGTAATAGTTAATGGTGATGAACTTATAAAAAATGAAATGATAAATAGAGGGGTTTTGAAATGAAAAAAAATCTTGAAAATATTCAAAAACATTTAATGACTGGTATTTCGTATATGATGCCAATTATAGTAATAGCAGGGGTAACTTTAGGTCTAACCTCGTTATTAGGGCAAACTTTATTTAATATAAATGTAGGTTCTAAGGAAATTATTAAGGAATCTACAGGATTAAAATACATATTATGTTGGTTAAATCAAGTTGCTGGGAAAGGAATGTTTAGTTTAATGTATCCAGTTTTAGCAGGATATATCGCTTTTGCTATAGGAGATCGTCCTAGTCTTGCACCAGGTATGTTAGGTGGTTATTTGGCGGTGAATTTAAATGCAGGATTTATCGGAGCGGTGATGATAGGCTTTTGTTCTGGATATATTATAAAAGGATTAAATTCAGCTATTAAAATTGATAGAAAATATGTAGGGGTAAAGTCATTATTTATACTACCCGTTCTTGGAGGGATATTTACAGCAATAATTTCTTATCTTGTTATTGGACCAATAGGATCAGGTTTTTCAGTTTTGAGTAAAACGTTTGTAAATTCAATTGGGAAGGGAGGAGGCTCCTTGTTGTCTGCAATATTAGGTGCTGCAAGAGCATTTGATTTTGGCGGACCAGTTAATAAAATGGCAGGCACAATTGGAAAACAGTTATATTTTGATACAGGTTATTCGTATATTGCTCTAATGCTAGGAGCTTTAATACCACCTATTGGTATAGGTATTTCAACTATTATATCTAAGTTATTTTTTAGAGAGGATGTTTTTGATCCACAATTACAGGCTGGCGGACTAGCTTGCTTAATTTTAGGATTATTAGGAATTTCTGAGGGTGTACTTCCATTTATAATAATAGATCCGATGATTATCCCTATTTGTATGGTAGGAGCAGGTGTTGGTGGAGCGATAGGATTTTCTTTAGGAGCTGAAGTATTTCCAGGTTCATCTTATGGATTCTTTATGTGGCCTATAGTTAAGAATGTAGGAGGATTTTTAATTGCCTTATTAGTTGGCGTAGCTGTAGTTTCAATTTTAATGATTATCCATGAAAAGAGATTATATAATAAAAAGAAAAAATCAATGGAGGTAGCATAGTGTCATATGTTAATTTGAAAGAGGTATTAAGAAATACTAGAAAAGAAAATTTTGCTGTAGGAGCATTCAATTTTAATGGGTATGAAGATGTCCAAGGAATAGTAAATGCAGCTGCAAAATTACGATCTCCTGTTATTGTTTCAGCCTCTATGAGTGTAGTTTCATATTTTGGATTAAAACAAATTGTTGGAATGGTTAAAGGTATTGCTGAATCTGTAGAAATACCTGTTTGCTTGCACTTAGATCATTCTACATCTGTAGAATTATGCAAGGAAGCAATTTTAGCTGGATTTGGATCTGTTATGATTGATTCTTCTTCAAAGAAAATGGAAGAAAATATTAAAGATACTATTGAAGTAGTAGCTTATGCTCGTAAGTATGGTTCTAGTGTAGAAGCTGAGATAGGGCATGTTGGAGGAGTAGAAGAAAATATTGTTGTATGTGAAGAAGATGCTTTATTAACAACACCTCAAGAAGCAAAAGAATTTTATGATGCTACTAAAGTTGATGCTCTTGCAGTTGCAATTGGAACTGCTCATGGTTTTTATAAGAAAGAGCCAAAAATTGATTTTTCAAGGCTAGAAAAGATAAGGGCTTTATTGCCTTGTCATTTAGTTTTACATGGAGGGACAGGAGTTTCTGATGAGGATTTTAAGCTTTGTGTAGAAAAAGGTATGAGCAAAATTAATGTAGGCACAGAACTTAAGAAAGTTTACACAGATTCTATTAGACAACAATGTAAATTAGTTAGTGAAAAAGAAATAGATCCCAAGAAAATTACTAAAGAAGTGAAGGTTAATATAGAAAAGGCTGTTACAAATAAAATTTTAGTTTTTTCAAGTAATGATAAGATATAAATTGTTTTTTTTATATAGAATTAAAATTGACTTCTAATTATTCTATTAATTTTTAGAGGTCAATTTTAATTATAAGGAGTTTTTATGAAAGAAAAAATTTGTATAATAGGGCAATCTGGGGGACCTACTGCTGTTATAAATGCATCTTTATATTATTTGGTGAAAGAGGCAAAAAATGCTGGCTTTAATAAAATATATGGAATGTTTTATGGAATAGAAGGTCTTTTACAGGAAAAGATTATTCGTTTAGATTTTCTATTAGATTGTGGAAAACTTGATAAAATAGTAAATCGTCCATCTTCATTTTTAGGATCTTGCAGGTTTAAATTGAATAGTTTCAAAGATAAAAGTAATCTTATATGCATATTAGAAAAGTTATATATAACAGATATGTTTTATATAGGAGGAAATGATTCAATGGATACAATTTTACAATTATCTTTGTGTGCAAGAGAATTTGGATCTAAAATTAATTTTATTGGCATTCCTAAGACTATAGATAATGATTTAATAGGAACTTATTATTGTCCTGGGTATTTATCGGCATGTAAGTATATATTGACCAGTCTTGAAGAAATTTATTTAGATTCAAATGTTTATGATGATAAATCTGTTACTATTGTTGAATTAATGGGGAGAGATACAGGATGGTTAGCTGCTTCTGCAAGCTTATTAAATACAGCTGAACAAAAAAAGGTAGATCTAATATATTTACCGGAGATTGCTTTTGATTTAAAATATTTTATCGCAAATATTAAAAAATTATTAAAACATAAAAAACATTTATTAGTGGTTGTTTCGGAAGGAATAAAAGATGAGTTTGGAAATCTATATTCTTTACCTCAGAATGAATGTGAAGATTCTTTTGGTCACAACACTAATACTGGTTGTGGAAATGTATTGAGAAAATATATTCAAAAAGAATTATCAATAAAGGCTAAGAGCATTGAACTTGGAATTCTTCAAAGATGTGCTGGCCATATACAAAGTGAAGTTGATATAATTAATACTCAAAAATTTGCTCATAAGGCAATAGAACTTTCTTTAGACAATGAAAGTGGTGTTTTTGTTGGAAGTTACATAGACGATAATAGCCAATTAAAATTGAATAAAGTAGATATTTCATTAGTAGCAAATAAAACAAAAAAAGTTCCAACAGATTGGATTGATTCTAAAAATGGGCAAATAAGTGAAGATTATATAAAATATATTAATAAAATCTTCACTTATAAGCGTTTATATGATTAATAATAGAATATACCTGTTAATCTCAACATAACAATATACAAAATTGATTATATAAAAATGTACACTTATTTCTTCCTATATAAAATTCAATTTACAGGATGATACACCATCCTGAATTAAGGAAAGTCGAGCGTCTGTGTTTTATTCGTTTTTCTTATCTAAAATACCATATCTTTATATATTTTCTAGTACTTAACATATAAAATCATGTCATATAAATGATAAGTTTGAAACAAAAGTTTTATACGTTGTATAAAAAGAGTTGTAGAATTGAGAGCATTAGAGGATTTATATATGTAATAAGACACAACTGCAAAATAAATTTTTTATTATTTTGCAATTGTGTTTTTTTATTTTTTTACTAAAAAATATTTATTTTTTAAATACAAAACAAAAAACAAAAAAATTATAATTGAAAAAAAATAGGCAAAAGCTTAATTAAATGTAATGATCTAATAAATAGTCTAAAAAGGCAAAACTAGAAAATGTTTAGATAACAGAATTAATATCTATGAATAGATTAATAAAATATATATTTCATTATTTTAAATAAATTATGAAAACACATTCCAAAAATAATTGACATAATAAAATTAAAGTTATATAATCAAAGCAGAAAGAATATACAAAAAAAAATATATTGAATAAAAAAACAAAATGAAAAATATTAATATATTAAGAGGATGGTATGGAAGATAGACTACAAATTTTACTTAACTCTAGTGTTATAAATGAAAAAACGTATAAAAACAGCTTGAATATATATGAAAAATATTTTAAGAAAAAAAATTATGATAAAGATAAAGTGTCTGTTTTTATGACTCATTTCGCTATGGCATTAAGTAGAGTTGAAAATAATCAAATGATAGAAAAGTTAGATGAGCATGTTTTCAAACAAGTTATTGAGTCGCAAATGTATGAAATGGCGAATAATATATGGATTAGTATAAAAAAAGATTTGCTTGAATCTGGGATTATTATTTCGGAAAATGAACAAGGATATTTTTTATTGCATTTAGCAAATATATTTAATTTACAAAATTAACAGAAAGGAGCGAAAATGTTAAGAATAGTAGTAGGCGGGCAAATAGATAAAGATAAGATTTTTTATAAAATAAAACAACTTGCTGGAGAACGGGTTGAACTTGAAATTAAAAATGATTTAGATGCAGCCTTAGCGATGAAAAATAGTGAATATGACTATTATATTGGAGCTTGCAATACTGGTGGTGGTGGAGCTTTAGCTATGGCTATAGCTTTATTAGGGCAAGAAAATTGTTCTACATTATCAATGCCGGGTTTTATAAAAGATGAATCATTTATAAAAGATGAAGTTCATAAAGGTAAAAAAGCTTTTGGATTTACAGCTCAACATATTGATGATGTACTTCCAGTACTTGTAAAAGAATTATTAAAAAATAATTAATAGGAGAAGTTATGAATTATTTTAATTATATTATAATTATGACAGTTGGTGCATTAGCATCATTATTGGCAAATAAAGGGGTAGCGGTTTTCAATGATGGATTTAGACCCGTTGTTCCTCAATATTTTGAAGGTAAAATAAGTAGAAAAGAACTAGCTGCGACATCTTTTGCAATTAGTTTTGGTTTAGTAGTAGGTTTTGGTATTCCAACATCAATAGCAGCATCAATAATTTTGATACATTCTATATTACTTGCTACTGATATTATCGGAACTTTTTTTAAGGATAATTTAATAGGATTAATTGGTTCTTTAGTTGTTGGTGCTTTGTATGGATTAGGAATTCTTGTTGGATTGCAATTTATTGTTGACTTATTTGCTAAGTTACCATTTAATTTTTTAGGTAGTTTGGGTCAAGTATCATCTCCGGTTGTGGCATCATTTGCCATTTTTCCTGCTGTTGTTGTGGTAAATCAGCATGGATTTAAAAAGGGGTCTATTGTTGGAGTTATTACTGTAATAGTTTGGTTTTTAATAAAAAAATTTGGAACATTTAAGCTTGGACAGGCAAGTGTAGCATTAAATGCAGAGGGAATTGCCATGCTTGTCGGGACAATTATTATGATTATATTTGCTGCACAAATTAAATCAAATAGTTCAACAAAAAATCAAGATTTAACGACTTTGTTTGAGGATAAAGTTAAAAAAATTCAAAATAACTGGTGGTTGTTAGCTTTGATGGGAGGATTAGTTTCTTTAGGAACAAGTCAACTACTTATCGCAGGAGATCCTACTTCTTTAGCACTTTTAGCTGAAAAAGGATATACAAATGCAGCAATGGCAGCTTTTGCAAGAGCGGTTGGGTTTATACCTTTAGTGTTTACTACTGCGATAGTTACTGGGGTATATGGACCGGTTGGGTCAACATTTGTATTTGTAACAGGAATATTATTACACGGTAATCCTATACTTGCATTTTTAGCTGGATCAGTTGTAATGGTTGTAGAAATATTCTTAATAAATATTTTTGCAAAAGTTATGGATAAATTCCCTGGAGTTAGAGATATGGGAGAACATATTAGAACTTCTATGAGTAGAGTTCTTGAGTTAGCATTACTAGTTGGTGGGGTTACAGCAGCAAATAGTATGGCACCAAACATAGGTAGTTTATTTGTAATAGGATTCTACCTATTAAATAAAAAATCGAAAAAACCTATTGTTGATTTGGCAGTAGGGCCAGTTGCAGCTATATTATTTGGAATATTATTAAATATTTTATTATTATTAGGTGTATGGATGCCACCAAAAGCATAGTATGAAAAAATAAATATATATTAAATATTGCAAAAAATTTATTTTATGAGATATAGTTAGGAGTAATTATGTTAAAAGATGGACTAACATTAATTCATGAACATATAACAATTAATTTATCTAAAGTTAAAGGAACGGATGATACGAATCTTAATTGTAAAGAAGAAACTATAAAAGAATTAAAAGAATTATATGAATATGGTGTTAGAAATATAATTGATGTAACAAATTTAGGTATGGGAAGAAATGTGGAATATGTAAATGAAGTTTCTAAAAGAACAGGGATAAATATAGTTCAATCTACCGGTTTCTATAAAGAGCCATTTTTACCGGATATTGTTTACAAATATAATGTTGAGGAATTATCTAAATTTATGATTAATGAAATAGATAATGGAATAGATGGGACAGATACTAAAGCTAAAGTTATAGGAGAAATAGGTACTAGTAAAGATTCTTTTGAAGAAATGGAAAAGAAGATATTTGAAGCTGCAATAATTGCACAAAAAAAAACAGGAGTAGTAATATCAACGCATACTTCTTTAGGAACAATGGCTGTAGAACAAGCGAAATTATTTAAGGAAAGAGGTGTGAATCCCAAAAAAGTAATAATTGGGCATCAAGATTTATCAGAAAATCTTAACCAAATAAAATATCTTATTTCTGAAGGTTTTTGGGTAGCATTTGATACTATAGGTAAAAATAATTATGTACTAGATACTGAAAAAATAAAATTCTTATATGACTTACAAGAAAATAAAATGATTGATTCTATAGTGATGTCAATGGATATTACGAGAAAATCAAATTTAAAATATAAAGGTGGGATAGGATACACATATTTATTTACAAGGTTTATTCCGATGATGAAAGAAAATGGTATAACTGATGAGTTTATAAATAAAATATTCTATGAAAATCCGAGAAAAATATTTGGAGTATGATATGAAGACATATCCGTTAGAAAGTATGAATTTAGAGGAAGCTATAAAAAAACAGCATGAATTTATAGACTGTATTTCAAAAGTTTTTAAATATAATGAAACTCTTATGGCAGGGGATTTTGGATTAAATATCAAGAATAATCAACCATTATTTACTAGAAAAGTTGAAAAAGTATTTGCTGATTTTTTTAACTCTGAATCTGCTGTTTTAGTTAGAGGAAGTGGTACAGGAGCTATTAGAGAAGCTTTAGCAAGTATATTAAAACCGGGAGATAAAATTCTTATACATAAATCTGAAATATATAGTACTACTAAAAACTCTTTTGAAATGATGGGATATATTATTGTAAAAGCTGATTTTAATGATTTAAATAATTTAAAGGAAGTTTTACATAATAATAAAGATATAAAATCTTGTTTAATTCAATATACTAGACAGGAAATTAATGATAAATATGAAATGAAGGACGTTATTGAAACGATTAAAAATAATTCAGTTGATATAAAAATAATTACAGATGATAATTATGCTGTTATGAAAGTAAAAAAAGTTGGGACACAGCTAAATGCGAATTTATCTTGTTTTTCATTATTTAAGCTATTAGGACCTCAAGGTATAGGTATTGTTATAGGGGATAAGATATTTATTGATAAAATAAGAGAATTTCATTACTCTGGTGGTAGTCAAGTTCAAGGAACGGAAGCGATGGAAGCTATGAGAAACTTTATTTATGCACCTGTTCAACTTGCAATTCAGTCTATTCAGATAGAAAAAATTTATAATAGGTTGAAATTAGGAGAAATTAATGAAGTTGAGGATGTAGTTATTGCAAATGCACAATCAAAAGTAATTTTAATAAAGTTTAAGGATAAAATCGCAAAAAAGGTTTTGGATATTGCTGGAGAATATGGAGCAATACCATATCCCGTTGGTTCGGAATCTAGATATGAAATAGTACCTTTATTTTATAGATTATCAGGAACAATGAGAAAGACTAATGGTGAATATGAAGATTATTGGATTAGAATAAATCCAATGAAAGCAAGTGCTGATACAGTAATAAAAATTTTAAAAAAATCGATAGAAAAGGTGAAAAATGTTTTTAGATAAGGTAAAAAGTAGGAATAAAAGATTAATAGATATAGCTGTAAAAATGCATCAAAAAGGTGAAATTATGCCGGATAGTTATATCATAGATATTGACACCTTATTGAGTAACGCTAAAAAAATGTTAGAAGTTGCAAAACAAAATAATGTGAGATTATTGTTTATGTTAAAGCAACTTGGTAGAAATCCTTATATAGCTAAAAAACTTGTAGATTTAGGATATGAGGGAGCTGTTGTAGTAGATTATAATGAAGCTAAAATTATGATGCGTAATAATATTCCTATTGGAAATATTGGCAATTTAGTTCAAATTCCACAAAAGATGATAGGAGAAATAATAGACTATGGTGTAGATGTTATTACTGTTTTTTCAATTGAAAAACTTACTCTAATAAATGAAATAGCAAAAACTAAAAATAAAGTTCAAAAAATTATAATTAAAGTGTATTCTGATGATGATATTTTTTATTCGGGACAAGAGTCAGGCATTTATATAGATGATTTACAACAATTTTTAAGTGAAACAGATAAATTATCAAATATTAAAATTGTTGGGGTAACATCTTTCCCTGCTTTTTTATATGAAAAAAAATCAAAATCAATAGAAAAACAAAATAATTATTTTACAATAATGAAAGCAAAAAATATTCTTGAAAAAAGTGGAATCGAAGTTAATCATGTAAACTTGCCTTCTGCAACATGTATAAAAAATATTAAAGAAAATTTTGATATGGAAAATTTAGTGGGAGAACCCGGCCACGGACTTTCTGGGACAACACCTGCTCATGTTTATGAAGATTTAGATGAAATTCCATGTGTGGTCTATTTAACGGAAATCTCTCATAATTTTAAAAAAAATGCATTTGCATATGGTGGAGGATATTACAGAAGATCTAATGTTTATAATGCTTTAGTGGGGAATTATGAGTGTCTAAGTCAAGATAAAATCATAAAAATGGACAATGATAGTATAGATTATTATTTTCAGCTTGATAATAATCATAATGTTGGTGATAGTGTTGTGATGGCATTTAGATTTCAAATTTTTGTAACAAGAAGTAAAGTTGTTTTAATAGAAAATATAGAAAATAATTATAAAATAGTGGGGGTTTATGATTCTTTAGGGAGAAAATATGATGAATAAAGGAAGATTTATAATAATTGTTTTAGATAGTTTTGGAGTAGGTGCTATGGACGATGTTTTTGAAGTTAGACCATCAGATATTGGCTCAAATACATTGCTTCACTTGATAGAGTATCCTAAGGAAAAGCACTGGGATAATTTATTAAGTTTGGGATTAATGAATATACTTAATTTAGAAATTGGTGATTATTTTAAAAAATCTAAAAAAGCAATTTTTGGTAAAAGTGATTTAGTTCATTTTGGTGCTGATTCATATTTTGGGCATCAAGAAATCATAGGAACAAGACCGAAAAAACCTCTATTTCAAAAATTATCCGAATTTATTAATGATTTAGAAAGTGATCTTAATAAAAAAGGATTTAATGTAGAAAGAGTAAAAAAGAATAATTTAGAATTGTTAAAAGTAAACAATAGTATATTTATTGGTGATAATATGGAAACTGATCTTGGGCAAGCTATAAATGTAGTAGGAGCTTTAGATTATTGCGGATTTGGAATGATTGAAGAAGTCGGTCATATAGTTAGAAAACATGTTAAAGTACCTAGAGTAATTGCCTTTGGGGGTTCAGATGTAACAATAGAAAGAATAGCTGAAAATATAATAACTAAAGATGGGTTTATAGGAATTGATGCTCCAAAATCAGGGGTGTATAATAAAAATTATCATGTTATTCATATAGGATATGGAGTAGACAAAACTGAACAATTACCGGTTAAAATTGGAAATAAAGGTATAATCAATCATCTTTATGGAAAAGCTGAAAATATAATTTATTCACCAAATGGAACAAAATTTCCTTGTGTAGATACTAATGATACATTTGACGGTTTAATAAAAGATTTAAAAGAATATGATAATGGATTTTTTATGGTAAATATTCAAGAAACAGATTTAGCAGGGCA
Source organism: Helcococcus sp. KG196 (assembly GCF_046035495.1). Lineage (NCBI taxonomy): Bacteria > Bacillati > Bacillota > Tissierellia > Tissierellales > Peptoniphilaceae > Helcococcus > Helcococcus sp. KG196. Next base: position 35,436 of record NZ_JBFNFI010000003.1, on the reverse strand, counting down.
TGCAATGAATCCTGAAAAGTATATAGATGTATTAAATATTGTTGATATAAGAATTAGGGAAGTTATTGATATATTAAATGATGATGATATACTTGTTATTATGGCTGATCATGGAAATGATCCGACAATTGGACATTCAAGACATACTAGAGAATGTGTACCTTTGCTTATTTTTAACAAAAAAAATGAAAAACTTGTAGATATAGGTCATAGAAAAACTATGGCGGATGTTGGCCAAACAGCAGCAGAATATTTTGGTGTAAAATTAAATAATGGTGAATCATTTTTAAAATATATTGATAACCTATAAAAATTTTCAAGAGAAAACACAAAAAATCACATGCTTATTTTTTATAGATAAAGTTTTATACATTTTTTTAAAAATTATATACTATCAAAATAGAATGTTAATAAAATATATTTATTGGCACTCTATTTTGATTTTTTATAATATTAATTTAATAGGAGGGAATAATAATATTATTAATTACTTTGTTTTGAATTTCTTCTATAAATTCTATATCAATAAAATCTTCTATTATTTTTTTTATAAGTATGTTGTCCTTATGGACTATTATTACTGCAATTGTATTAATTGAATCATCAACATCCAAATCTTTTGTAATTATTTGATTGTATTTGTCTTTTAATTCATCGCCATTCCAAACTGCAAAGTCAATTTTTCCTGATTCCAGATTTTCTACAAGTTGATTATAAGATATTTTTTTTATATTAACATTTTTATCTTTACATAGCAGATATGTTAAAGTTTCTTGATCTAATGAGTCTGAATCTATTCCTGCGGTCATTTCGTCTTCGATAGTTTTAAAATTAGGATTTTTAAACATCAAAACATGTTTACTTAAAAAACTTTGATGCTTTAATTCTTTAGCGATTATAAGATCTGGATTATCTTGAATAAATCTTAAAGCTGCAAATTTTGATGTGATTGTAAAATCATATCTGCCATTTAAAACCATATTAATACGATTTTTAGAACCTCTCATATAGGTCATATTGATTGGAATTTTAATATTATTTTCTATTGATTGAATTATAGCTGTACTTAGTCCTTCATATCTTTTAGAATATGGAAGAGGCATGGAGCCTATTATGAAATTTATACCTGCTATTTTGAATAATCCAATAATATCTTTTTCTATAATGAATGTACCTAGTTGACCTCGAGACAATAAATTTATAAGTTTGTTATCTATCAAGTATTTTATTGAATTCTGAATAGTGCCTCTAGAAACACCAATTTCTTTAGAGTATTCTGTTACAGTTTTTATTTTTTCATTAGTATCGCTATATATAAACTTTTTTGCTAATTCTGAAGTAGCATAACCACTTTTAGATAATAAATTATTTTTGTTATTCATATTTTTTCCTAGTATTCTTTTTTATAATATTGTATCAAATTTGTATAATTTTATATAGTTTTTTATTCTTTTAATTCGAGTTTTACTTAAACATAAAACTACTAAAAGCAATATTAAATGAACAGTAGTTAGTTGTTTTTATATAAAATATATTTTTAGAAAATCATTAGAAGAAAAGAATGTATTAAAAGATGTAACTTATTTACATGTCATTTTTGCGATTTTCAATTTTTGAGAGGTAATTTAATTAAGTTGCAAATTTCTATTTATAAGCCTAAAAGACATTAACCCTAAAACATATATATACTTGATAATAATTAAATTTAAAATATGAAAAGAAGCACCTATAATAAATTAGTGTTGATTTATAATGTATCTGTATTACTATTCGTGTGTATAATGATATTTAATTAAGAATTTAATAAAATCAAAGACACAGTCTCAAAAAAATTTTTAATACTCTGTTAATCTTTGTAAAAAACAGGATCAGAAATCTCCTAATTTCTAATCCTGTTTTTCCATTTTATCTAAGTTTAATCCCCATTTTTTCTTCAAAAACCTTTACAAATCCCTTTCCGTCTTTCATATGCACATATGCTTGGAATAAATCTGGACCCGGGAATTCGTTAGCTTCTATAATAAGAGGACCATTTTTTGAAATTGCAATATCCCATCCGATGTATTTAAGCTCTTTATGTAAGCCGGCTGCCTTAGTTGCTAATTCTTTCAATTCTTTTATCATAGGAACTTTGAATCCCATATAATCAAATCCTGTCAATCTGTTTTTGGTAATTATTGACTCTAGAGGAATATTCGTATATAAGGGCTTATCTATAACTCCATCTTCTGATAATAAAGTCCAATATCCTCCTAAGCTGCCATTATCAAGATAACTATCCGATTGAGAAACTCTTAAAACCATATATATTATACTAACTTCACCTTGCTTGTTAATTACTGTACCTGTTCTAATAGTGTTAATTGAGTTTAAAGAAAGTTTATTCATTTCTTCGTGTTGTTCAATGCCTTCCTCGACTAAATATTTGTTTTCTTTTAATAGTCTATTGAATAAATCATCCAAGTTATCTATATTTTTAATGTTTATTCTTTCTACTCCCTTTCCGCCACAAGAAAAAGGATCTTTGGCGAATACTACATTATATTTACTTGCAAAAATCTTAAAATCTGAAATATTTGCTTTTTTTAGATTTAAAAAATCTCTTCCTAAAAATTCTTTATATTCCTCAACAAATTCATCCTTATCTGTGAGATATTTGTATGAATCTTCATTTATAAATTCTCTATAAATTTTACTATTATCTTTATACAGGGTAAAATAACTATTTCTAATTTCTTTATCCTTAACTCTGTCAAAATTACTGCTGTAATATGTCATCCATGTATTTCCATCATTTTTGTATGACTTATACATATCTATAAATAAATCTAATTTATTTCGACCGGATCTTTTCGACATATCTCTTAAAACTAACCAAATATTTTTCCAATCTGCACTAAATAATTTTTTTAACATTCTACTTAACCTTCTTTATAAATCTATGATATAACTTATTTACAATTTCCATTACTTCGGGAATTCTTGCGAAAATAATTAGGATGCCAAATATTATTATTGACATAATTATCGAAGTTAATAAAGCTAATATAAAGTTTATATTCTGTATTGAATTGTAAATTAACATGGTAAATATTCCCATGATAATACTTATTATTAATATTTTAATTATTTTATTTAAAAACAACTTAAATTCAATTTTTCCGTAGTGATTTCTGAAGGAATATATTTCATATGAAGCTGCTGAAATAGATGCTACTGCTGTAGCGATAGATAATCCGTTTAGTCCCCAGAAATATGATAAAACTACATCTAAAACAATATTTAATACTACTTGTATAAGTGTAGCATAAATAGGAATCTTAGTGTTTTGAAGAGAGTAAAATCCTCTGTTTACTATTTGTTTGATAGATAATCCTAAAATGGTTGGTGCATAGAAGAATAAAACTCCTGAAATAATAGTAGTTGATTCTTTATTAAATACACCTCTCTCAAGTAATATTTTTACCAATGGTTTAGATAAAATCATAATACCAATCATTGAAGGAATAATAAGTATATATGATGCTGTCAAACCACTCATCATAGTTTTTTTCATTTCTTCAATTCTATTTTCACTTGCAAGATTACTCATAGAAGGATAAATTGATGTTGTAATTGATACAATTATAACACCGGATATTATTTGAAATATTAAAGTTGCATATTTCATTGATGAAACACCACCATTTGGCATTATTATTGAAGCTAATGATTGATCAGTAATAGTTAATAAATCCATTGCCGATATTGAAATTAAAAGTGGTATAGCAAATTTAATTAGTTTATAAATATATTTATCCCTAAAATCTAAAATTATTTTATGGGAATAATATTCAGATTTTATAGCTGAAGGGAATAAGAAATATTTTAAAAATTCTGTAATTAATATTCCGTAAGCTATTATGTAGTAATTTTTTAATTTTATAGAAATAATTAAAGTAATTACATGAAAAAAATTCATAATTATCCCAGGAGTTTCAGCTATTATAAATCTGTTTTTCATTTGTAAAAATGCAATGAATACTGCTGAAATCATCGTTGGATATAGTGAAAATGCAAAAATACGCGTAAATTGTATGCTTATTTCTCTTTTCTCTCCTGAATATGCTGGTGCAAATATTGATACAAGTATAGGAGCTATGAATATAATAATTGCTATAAATATTGTTGAGATAAGCATAATAATATTTAATAAATTTGATGTAAATAATTTTGCTTTATTTTCTCCGTGTTTTGTTTTTATTTCAGTATAAATCGGTATATAGCCTGCTACCAATGATGTCAAAATTGACCCGAATAAAATAAATGGAATAGTGGAAGCTGTGCTATATGCATCCATAATACTGTTTGTTCCAAGAAAATAAGCGAAAGCTTGCTCTCTAATAAGTCCTGTTAATTTGGATAATAATGTTATTACCATTAAAATAATTGTAGTTTTTCTCATCTTAACCTCTCTATACAAGATTATAGCATATTATATATAAAAAAATTAAGATATAAAATTAAAGTATGATAGAAAAAATAATTTGATAATAATATATAATAGTGATAACATATAGTTATAGATCTTCAGGGCGGGGCGTAATTCCCTACCGGCGGTAAAGTCCGCGAGCGTAAGCAGAATCGGTGAAACTCCGATACCGACAGTATAGTCTGGATGAAAGAAGGTATATTAATTGGCGGTATTTTAAATACTGTTATTAGTTATGTTTTTTAATGCCCCGAAGTATCGGGGTGATTTATTTTTAAAATTGCTCCAAAAAGATATTTAGGGAGGGATTTTATGAAAGTAATTAAAAATAAGATTGAAATTTTTTCAATTAATAATATGGTGAAAATATCAATTTTTGCAGCTATGGCAGGATTACTTGCGTTATTTAAGTTTCCAATACCTATAGCTCCATCATTTATGACGGTAGATTTTGGCGATGTAGCAACACTTTTAAGTGGTTTTACATTAGGACCGGTATTAGGGGGGATAACTGTAATATTAAAAAATTTAATAAATCTAATGTTAAATGGTACTACTACAGCTTATGTAGGAGAGTTATCAAATACAATAGTTGGTGTTACATTTGTAGTTATTTCATCCTTAATTTATTGGTGTAAAAAAACTAGGAAAGCAGCTATTTTAGGTCTAGTATTTGGCATAATTGGGATGAGCTTTATAGCTACGTTTTCAAATTATTTTGTAATATTTCCAATTTATGCAAAAATTTTTCATATACGGGTAGACGGTTTTGTAAAATTTGTACCAAAATCATATAATATTGTGAAAAATTATTATGATTTAATGGTTTTATCTGTATTACCATTTAATATAGTAAAAGGAACCTTAAATGCAATAGTTACTTTTTTAGTTTATAAAAAAATTTCAAAAGCAATGAAAAAAATTTAATGGGATAAAATATGAGAATAGACAAATATTTATCTAATAGTGGAATAGGTACGAGAAAAGAAGTTAAGCAATATATTAAAAATGGTTTGATTTTGTTAAATGATAAAGTAGTTTTGAAATCTACTCAACAAGTTGATGAAAATAAAGATAAGATTAAATTTAAAAATCAGGAAATTATATATAAAAAATACATTTATTTAATGATGAATAAACCACAAGGATATATTTCTGCAACTAAAGATTATAACGATACTGTTTTAGATCTTCTAGATGAGAAATTTCAAAATAAGGATATATTTCCTGTGGGTAGATTAGATAAAGATACAGAAGGTTTATTAATTTTAACAAATGACGGTAAATTGGCACATGAACTTTTATCACCTAAAAAAAAGGTTGATAAAAAATATTATGCTAAAGTTGATAATATACTAAGTGAAGAAGATATTGATAAATTTAAAGATGGTATTTATTTAGAAAAAGAACAGTATCTTACAATGCCTGCAAAATTAGAAATTATTTCTAATTATGAATGTTACGTTTACATTAAAGAGGGAAAATATCATCAAGTAAAAAGAATGCTGAAATCTTGTGGTAAGGAAGTTTTATATCTAAAGAGAATTTCAATGGGAAATATAAATCTGGATGAAACTTTAGATTTAGGACAATATAGAGAATTAACGGAAAAAGAAATTGAAATATTAAAAAATAATTAGAGGGTTTATGAATAATGTTACAATTATAGGTGTTTGTGGTGGCTCAGCATCTGGAAAAACAACAATAGTTGATAAATTGAAAAAACAATATGATAATGATTTAGTTGTATTAGGTCATGATTTTTATTACAAGGCTCATAATGAACTAAGCTACTCTCAAAGAGCTGAGCTTAATTATGATCATCCAAGTGCTTTTGATACGGACAGATTAATAGAGGATATAAAAAAATTAAAAAATGGTGAAGAAATTTACAGGCCGGTATATGATTATACAATTCATAATAGATCTGATGAAGTTGTTTTGGTAAAACCAAAGCCTGTTATTGTAGTAGAAGGTATTTTGATACTTGAAAATAAAGAACTTAGAGATATGATGGATATTAAAGTATTTGTTGAGACTGATGCTGATGAAAGAATATTACGCAGGATTCAAAGAGATGTAATGAAAAGAGGTCGAAGCCTCGAATCAGTGATAAATCAATATCGTGATACTGTAAAGATAATGCATGATACTTTTATTGAGCCATCTAAAAAATATGCTGATATAATAATTCCTCGAGGAGGACAAAACATTATCGGCATAGAAATGTTAATGAATACAATTTCTAGAATTGTAAAAAGTCATAATAAAAAGATTGACAAATAAAAATAATTATAATAGTATATTATTTATAAATACTGACGAAGAAAAGAAGAGTAGTAAATATTAATTTTTTACAGAGAAAGCTCGTTTGCTGAGAGAGCTAAAAAGCATATTTACGAACATGGTCTTGGAGTTTGATATATCGAATGGAAACTTTAGATATATCCGGAGTTCTTTCCGTTATCAAAAGAAAGTAGTGAATACGCTACTTGTTAAGGAAATAGCTGTGAAGTTATTTTGAAATAAGGTGGTAACACGTTAATGGACGTCCTTATATGCTTAGGCATATAGGGATTTTTTTATTTTTGAACTTTAAGATTTCCAAAGTATTTATAATTTCTTTAGCTTATAAATGAAATGGAGAAAGATATGATTAAAATAGAAAATTTAAATGTTACATTTGAAAATGGAAATAGTGTTTTTAAGGCTTGTGATGATGTAAGTTTGAAAGTATCAAAAGGTGAAATTTTTGGGATAATAGGATTAAGTGGTGCCGGTAAATCAACACTTATTAGATGTATCAATGGATTACAAAAACCTGATAGCGGAAGTATTAAAATACAGGGTGATGATATAGTAAAATTATCAAAAAAAGAATTGAATGAAAAAAGAAAAGATATGTCTATGATATTTCAAACATTTAATCTTTTTAATCAAAAAACAGTATATAAAAATATTTCATATCCTTTGGAAATAGCAGGATTTAGTAAGAAGGATATAAAAAGTAGAGTGGAAGAATTATTAAATTTTGTAGATTTGAATTCAAAAAAGGATGAATATCCATCAAAATTATCAGGTGGACAAAAGCAAAGGGTTGCCATTGCTAGAGCTTTGGCGGTAAATCCAAAAATATTACTTTCTGATGAATCTACTTCAGCGTTAGATCCTGCAAACACAAAAGTAATACTTGATTTATTAAAGAAAGCTGTTAAAAAATTCAATTTGACAATTATTTTAATTACTCATCAAATGGAAGTTTGCAGAGATATATGTGACAGGATTGCAGTTATGGAAAATGGAAAAATTATTGAAGAAAATACTACAGAAGCATTATTTATTAATCCTAAACATGCAATTACTAAAAGTTTTATAAGAGGAAATGCTGAAGAATCTAAAAACGATATAGAATATGAAGATAATAATTTTTATTCAAAATATGTTGTATTGAATTTCAATCACACTATCTCAAAAAAAGCAATAGTTAGTGAAGTGATAAAAAAAACAAATATAGATGTAAATATCCTTTCAGGTAAAATTAACAGATTAAGTGAAAAAGCAGTTGGTTTTTTGGAGGTAGAATTAATAGGTTCAGATAGTAGTGTAAAAAATGCTATAGAAATATTTCAAAGTTTGGGTGTTATAGTGGAGGAGAAAAATGATTAAGATTTTATTTAATTCTATTTTAGAAACGACATTTATGGTTTCAATATCAATATTTTTAGCATTTTTAATAGGCTCTCCACTAGCCATATTATTATTTATATCAAGACGAGATGGCTTAAAACCGAATTTCGCATTATTTAGGTTTTTAGATATATTAATTAATATATTGCGTTCTGTACCTTTTGTAATACTAATGATAGTATTGATGCCTTTAAGTTCATTAATATTTGGTGAAAGTATCGGAACAACGGGATCGTTAGTGCCGCTGACATTCGCTTCATTTCCATTTATTGCTAGACTTTTGGAAGCTTCATTCTTAAAAGTTGAGAAAGGAATAATCGAAGCGGCAGAATCAATGGGAAGTAAAATATCGGAAATTATATTTAAGGTATTGATTCCGGAATCTTTACCAAATATTGTAAATGACATTACAATTACAATTATTAATTTAATTGGATATTCTGCAATGGCAGGCTCTCTTGGTGGAGGTGGGCTAGGTAATATGGCGATTAGATTTGGTTTATATAATTTTAAGGCTGACTATTTATTTTCAGCAGTTGTAACAATAATTATTTTAGTTCAATTAATTCAGTATGGTGGAACTAAATTATCAAAAAAATTAAACAAAATATAGGAGGAAATTATGAAGAAAAAATTATTAAGTTTATTATTGGTTTTTGTTATTTTATTAGTAGGATGTGGAACAAAAGTAAATGATTTGGATAAAACGAAAAAAGTTAAAATTGGTGTAAGTCCGGTTCCTCATGAAGAAATTACAAAAGTTGCACAAAAACTATTAAAAGAAGAAGGCATTGAATTAGAAATTAAAGTTTTTGATGATTATATTCAACCAAACTTAGCATTAAATGATGGCTCACTAGATGCTAACTTTTTCCAACATTTACCATATTTAGAAACTTTTAATAAAGAAAAAAATACAAAATTAGTAAGTGTTGCTTCAGTTCATGTAGAACCAATTGCTTTATATTCAAAATCGGTTAAAAATATAAATGACTTTAAGGATGGAGCTGAAATATTAATTCCGGCAGATGCTTCAAATGGTTCAAGAGCGTTGTTCTTACTTGAAAAAAATGGATTAATAAAGCTTAAAGAAGGTTTGAAAAATCTAGTTACAGAACAAGATATATTAGAAAACAAAAAAAATATTAAATTCACACCAATTGATGCAGCTTTAATACCTAAGGCGTATAAAGAAAAGGATGGTGCTGTAATTAACTCAAACTATGCAATACAAGCCGGATTAAATCCATTAAAGGATGGATTAATTATTGAAGGGTCTGAAAGTAAATATTCAAATGTGATTGCAGTAAAAAAATCTAATAAAGATAAAGAAGTAATTAAGAAAGTAATAAAAGCATTTCAATCAAAAGAAGTTAAGGAATATATCGAAAAGAGCTTCAAAGGTGCAGTTGTGCCAGCGTTTTAATTATTAAGATATATAATATTTTTTAATATTTAAAATTTAATAAAAATCTTAAAAAGGGTTGTTACAAAATAATTTTTTTAATTATTTTTTAGTAAAATCTCTCTTATCATGATTAATCAACTAAAAGGGGCTATTGCAAAATAACTAAAAAAGTTATTTTGCAATAGCCCCTTTTTTATAAACATATAATTGTATGGTGCGGGTGAGAGGAGTCGAACCCCCACATCCGAAGATACTAGATCCTAAGTCTAGCGCGTCTGCCAATTCCGCCACACCCGCATGGGGTGAGTAATGGGATTCGAACCCACGATACCAGGAGCCACAACCCTGTGCCTTGCCACTTGGCCATACTCACCACATAAATTTATTGAATACCTATATAATATATTATAATTTTTAAAATTTGTCAATGTTTTTTAAAATGTTTTACATTTATTTAAAAAAGTGATAGAATATTTTAAATTTTATCATTAAGGGAGGTGCTTATGACTAAATATAAAAGTAAACTTAGTTTACCATTTAAAATTTTTATTGCACTAATTTTAGGGGTCTTATTTGGAATTGCTATGACAGGGGATTCTCAAATAGCTGTTACATATATTAAGCCATTTGGTGATGGATTTTTAGCTCTAATTAAAATGGTCGTTATACCATTAGTTTTTTGTTCTTTATTAGTAGGGGTCGGATCGCTTAATAATATTAAACAGTTGGGAAGGTTTGGAATTAAAACTATTATATTTTTCATGTTTACAACCAGTATTGCTGTGATGTTGGGATTGGTTTTATCTAATTTATTAAATGTATCCTCCGGATTTTCTATGAATACAAATATTATAAATAAATCTGATGTTATAATGAAGAAAGCCCCAACAATTGCTGAGACTATTATAAATATTATTCCGTCAAATCCGATTAAGTCATTGGTAGACGGGAACATGTTACAAATTATAACTTTTGCTATTATTTTAGGCATTGCATTGTTGGAATCGGGAGAAAAGGGAAGAGAAGTATTTGGTATATTTGAAACTATTGCAAATGCTATGTATAAGATAATTTCGTGGATTATGAAACTTGCACCTATAGGAGTATTTGCTTTAATCGTACCTGCTATAGCTACAAATGGAGCAGTTGTTATAGGTTCGCTATTGAAATTGATATTGGTAGCTTATTTTGTATCAATAGCACATATAATTTTAGTTTATGGATTATCCGTTAAGCTAATAGGAAAAATAAATCCATTAAGATTTTTTAAAACTGTAATCCCTGCGATGCTAACAGCTTTTTCAACATCATCGAGTTCTGGAACATTACCTGTTTCGATGAATGTAGCTGAAAAATTAGGGGTATCAAAAACTGTAACATCGTTTGTATTACCTTTAGGCTCAACTATAAATATGGATGGGACAGCTATTTATCAAGGAGTATGTGCAATATTTATAGCTAAAGTTTTTGGGGTGGATTTAACAGTTGGTCAACAATTAGTAATAATATTATCTGCAACATTAGCTTCTATAGGTACAGCAGGAGTTCCCGGGGCAGGAATGATAATGCTGGCGATGGTTTTACAAAGTGTAGGGTTACCTGTTGAAGGCATTGCTTTAGTTGCTGGTATCGATAGACCTCTTGATATGATGAGAACTGTAGTAAATGTAACAGGGGATATTACTTGCTCGGTTATAGTTGCCAATACTGAAAATAAAATAAATCATAAAAATTAGTAGCTGTTGCAAAATAATTATTTTTGGTTATTTTGCAACGGCTTTCAATTTTAATATAATTTCAGTTTTTTATATGTACAATAAGGATTTAGAAAATGATTATATCAGAATTTGTATTTAGGTATATATAATATTAAAGAAAGGTATTATCAAATAAATTGAAAAATCGATGTTACATAATATGTTAAAAAATTTTAATATTATATATTAAAATAATAATATTTTAATATATAACTTGAAAAATAACATCATTTTTAGTATTATATTTAGGTACTAATTTTAGCAAGGAAGTGAGAGGTTGCTTGAAACGCTGCTTCTAAGCGGTTTAAGGGAATTCACACTGAGTTAGTTCAAATAAAAATTTGAGCGAGATAGCTTCGCTTTTTTTAATTAAAACGGTTAGTACACCCGGAAGAGAGTATGGCTATCAAGAATATAGGAGGAAAAATGGCTAAACAAAAAATAAGAATTAGATTAAGAGCTTACGATCATGATGTTATTGATTCATCAGCAGCTAAGATCGTAGATGCATGTAAGAGAAGTGGTGCAGACGTATCAGGTCCTATTCCACTACCTACAGAAATTGAAAAGGTAACAATAATCAGAGCTACTCATAAGTACAAAGATTCAAGAGAACAATTTGAACAAAGAACACATAAGAGATTAATCGATATTGTTAACCCAAATGGTAAAACATTAGACGCTCTTAAAAAATTAAATCTACCAGCTGGTGTAGATATAGAAATTAAGCTATAAAACTTAGTATGATTGTGCAAAATGCATAATCCACTGTAAGAAAGGGGAAAAAATGAAAGGTTTATTAGGAAGAAAACTTGGTATGACACAAATTTTCGATGAAAATGGTAGTGTTACACCAGTTACAGTTGTAGAAGCTGGTCCTGTAGTTGTTACTCAAATTAAAACAGAAGAAAATGACGGCTACAAGGCAATTCAAGTTGGTTTCAAAGAAAGAAAAGAAAAACATTCAAACCAACCAATGAGAGGACATTTTGCAAAAGCTAATGTTGAATTAAAGAGATACTTAAGAGAATTCTTAGTAGATAATACTGATGATTATACTCTAGGACAAGAGATTAAAGTAGATGTTTTCAATGATAAAGAAATCGTAGATGTAATCGGTACCTCAAAAGGTAAAGGAACACAAGGTTCAATCAAGAGACATAACTACAGTAGAGGTCCTGAAGCTCATGGTTCAAAATCACATAGAGTTGCAGGAGCAAGATCAGCAGGTTCTGATCCGGCTAGAGTGTTTAAGGGTAGAAAAGGCTCGGGTAAAATGGGTCACGATAGAGTTACAGTACAAAATCTAGAAATAGTTAAAGTAGATCTTGAAAGAAATCTACTACTTATTAAAGGTGCTATCCCAGGACCTAAGGGTGGACTAGTAACTGTTCAAGAAGCTAGAAAAGCATCAAAATAGGAAGGAGATAGCATATGGCTAATGTTAATGTATTAGATATTAAAGGAAATAACGTTGGAAGCATTGAATTACCAGAATCTTTATTTGGTGTTGAAATTAATGAACACGTTGTTTATGAAGTAGTAAAAAATCAATTAGCAAACAAAAGACAAGGTACACAATCAGCTAAAACTCGTGCAGAAGTAAGTGGTGGTGGTAAAAAACCTTGGAGACAAAAAGGTACAGGTAGAGCAAGACAAGGTTCTATAAGATCTCCTCAATGGAGAGGTGGAGGTATTGTATTTGCACCAAAACCAAGAGATTACTCATATGCAGTACCAAAGAAGGTTAGAAGATTAGCATTAAAATCTTTATTAACTTCAAAAGTAGTTGAAGATGAAATTATAGTATTAAACGAATTAAACTTAAATGAAATTAGCACAAAAAATGCTAAAACAATATTAGAAGCAATTAAAGCAGACAAAACAGCATATGTTGTTGTTGCTGAAGCTAATGAAAATGTATATAAATCATTCAGAAACGTTCCTGGTGTTGAAGTTGTAGTGGTAAACAACATGAATGTATATGATTTAATTAGACATAATTCATTAATCATTACAGAAGCTGCTGTTAAAAAAGCAGAGGAGGTATTCGCATAATGAAATCACCTTTTGATATTATATTAACTCCGATAGTAAGTGAAAGATCAATGGAGTTAATGGAACAAAAAAAATATGTATTTAAAGTAAGTAAAAAAGCAAATAAGTCAGAAATTAAAGAAGCAATTGAAAAGATTTTTGATGGTGTTAAAGTAGAAAAAGTTAACACAATTAATATGTTAGGAAAAACTACAAGATATGGTAATAAAGTAGGTAAAAAATCTGACTGGAAAAAAGCAATAGTTACATTAAAAGAAGATTCAAAAACAATTGAATTTTTCGAAAATATGTAAGATAGGGGGATGAAATGGCTATAAAAAAATATAAACCAACTTCTGCTGGGCTTCGTTCAATGTCAGTTTTATCTTATGATGAAATTACAAAGAAAGCACCGGAAAAATCATTGACAGCTCCATTGAAAAAATCAGGTGGTAGAAATAACTTAGGTAGAACTACTTCAAGATTTAGAGGTGGTGGAAATAAAAGAAAATATAGAATTATAGACTTTAAGAGAGATAAAGAAAATATACCAGGAAAAGTAGCTTCTATAGAATATGATCCAAATAGAACAGCAAATATAGCTTTAATCCACTATGTTGATGGTGAGAAAAGATATATCTTAGCTCCAAAAGGATTAAAAGTAGGAGCAACAGTTGAAGCTGGTGAAAATGCTGATATTATTATCGGTAATGCAAAACAATTAAAAGATATACCAGTTGGTACAACAATCCACAATATCGAATTAAAACCAGGTAAAGGTGGACAAATGGCTAGAACAGCTGGAGCAGAAGCTCAATTAGCTGGTAAAGAAGGAAAATATGGTATCGTAAGATTACCTTCCGGGGAAATTAGAAGAGTTGATATTAGATGTAAAGCAACAATTGGTCAAGTTGGTAACTTAGAACATGAATTGGTAGTTTTAGGTAAAGCCGGTAAATCAAGATATATGGGCAAGAGACCTCACGTAAGAGGTTCAGCAATGAACCCTGTAGATCACCCACACGGTGGTGGTGAAGGTAGAACACCTGTAGGTAGACCACAACCAATGACACCATGGGGTAAGAAATCTCGTGGAGTTAAGACAAGAGACTTAAAGAAGCAATCTAATAAAGATATCATAAGAAGAAGAAAAGGTAAATAGATCCAGGAGGTAAAGAATGGGTAGATCTCTAAAAAAGGGACCATTTTGTGATGACCACTTAATGAAAAAAGTGGAAGCTTTAAATGAAGCAAATGATAAAAAAGTTATTAAGACATGGTCAAGAAGATCAACAATATTTCCAGAATTTGTTGGCCATACAATAGCTATACATGATGGAAGAAAACATGTTCCAGTATATGTAACAGAAGACATGGTAGGACACAAATTAGGTGAATTCGTACCAACGAGAACATATAGAGGACATGAAAAAAATGACAAAACAAGTAAAGTTAAGAAATAGGGGGATAGAATGGAAGTAAGATCAGAAGCAAAATACGTACGTATTTCACCATTAAAAGTACATTTTATCTGTAGAGAAATAGTTGGTAAAAATGTTGATGAAGCATTAAATATTTTAAGATTTACACCAAAAAAAGGTGCTAAATTATTAGAAAAAGTATTAGTATCAGCTATTGCTAACGCTGAAAACAACCATAATTTAAACAGAGATTTATTAGTTGTAGAAAAAGCTTGGGCAAATGATGGTCCAACCATGAAGAGAATTAGACCTAAAGCAAAAGGTTCAGCTTATCCAATACTTAAAAGAACATCACATATTGGTGTTGTTGTAAGAGAAGAAGAATAGGAGGAATGTATGGGTCAAAAAGTTAATCCACATGGTATGAGAGTTGGGATTATTAAAGATTGGAATTCCAAATGGTTTGCAGATAAAAAAGATTTCGGAAAATTATTAGCAGAAGATAATAAAATTAGAAAATATATTAAAAAAGAACAATATCAATCAGGAGTTTCTAAAGTTGATATTGAAAGAACATTAAATAAAGTGAAAGTTACAGTTTACACAGCTAAACCTGGTATGATTATTGGTAAAGGTGGTGCTGGAGTAGAAGACTTAAAAGTTGCTATTGAAAAAATGACAGGAAAACAAGTAATTGTTAATGTCGAAGAAGTAAAAAATACAGGTGTTAATGCTCAATTACAAGCAGAAAAAATTGCAAGTGATTTAGAAAGAAGAATTACATTCAGAAGAGCTATGAAACAAGCAATTCAAACAACAATGAAATCAGGAGCAAAAGGTATTAAAACTCAAGTTTCCGGTAGATTAGGTGGAGCAGATATGGCTAGAACAGAAGGATATTCGGAAGGTAATATTCCTCTACAAACATTAAGAGCTGATATCGATTATGGATTTGCAGAAGCAGATACAACATACGGAAAATTAGGTGTTAAAGTTTGGATTTATAAAGGTGAAATCTTACCAGGACAAAAAGCTGTAGAAGAAGTTAAACCACAAAATTCAAAAAATAACAACAGAAATTCTAAAAATAGAAATAGAAAAGAAAAAAACAATAGATAAGAGAATTTACGCTCCAATTATTTTTAATTGGTAGAAGGAGGATAAATTATGCTAATGCCTAAAAGAGTAAAGCGTCGTAGAGTTCATAGAGGCAGAATGAAAGGTAACGCTCAAAGAGGTAACCAACTTGCATATGGTGATTATGGTTTACAAGCATTAGAACCACACTGGATAACTTCAAATCAAATTGAAGCAGCCAGAAGAGCTATGACAAGATATATTAAAAGAGGTGGTAATATCTGGATTAAGATATTTCCAGATAAACCAGTTACAAAAAAACCTGCAGAAGTAAGAATGGGTTCCGGTAAAGGTGCTCCTGAATATTGGGTAGCAGTTGTTAAACCGGGAAGAATTATGTTTGAAATGGGTGGAGTTGCTGAAGACGTAGCTAGAGAAGCTATGAGACTTGCAAGTGCAAAATTACCTATTAAAACAAAATTTGTTACTCGTGCAAGTTCTGGAGAAAGCGAGGGAAATAAATAATGAAAGCTACAGAAATAAGAAAATTATCTGATAAAGAACTTAATAATAAATTACTTAGCTTAAAAGAAGAGTTATTTAACTTAAGATTCCAAGCAGCTACAGGACAAATTGAAAGTATGAGTTCAATCGGAAAAATTAAACAAGATATAGCAAGAGTAAAAACAATCATAACAGAAAGAAAATTAAACTTAAATAAGGAGGCTTAATATGGAAAGAAATAATAGAAGAACCATTATCGGTTTAGTAGTATCTGATAAAATGGATAAGACTATTTCAGTAGAAGTATCAAAGTCTGTTAAGCATCCAATTTATAAGAAATTTGTAACAAGAAGTAAAAAAGTAAAAGCACATGACGAAAATAATGTTGCTAATATAGGCGACAAAGTTCTATTAATGGAAACAAGACCTTTATCAAAAACAAAAAGATTTAGACTTGTTGAAGTATTAGAACAAGCTAAATAACTTTTATTTCTGGAAAGGAGAATTTGAATGATTCAAGCAGAAACACGTATGAGAGTTGCAGATAATTCAGGTGCAAAAGAACTACTAGTTATAAAAGTATTAGGCGGATCAAAAAGAAAATACGCTAACATTGGTGACGTAGTAGTATGTTCAGTTAAAAGTGCTACTCCAGGTGGAGTTGTAAAAAAAGGTGCAGTTGTTAAAGCAGTTATCGTTAGAACAGTAAGTGGTATTGATAGAGAAGATGGTTCATACATCAAATTTGATGACAACGCTGCAGTTATCGTGAAAGATGATAAAAACCCAGCTGGTACACGTATTTTTGGACCTGTAACAAGAGAACTTAGAGCAAATGGATTTATGAAAATAATATCATTGGCTCCGGAAGTTTTATAAGGAGGCTAAAATGCATATTAAGACTGGTGATAAAGTACAAGTTATTAAAGGTAAAGATAAAGGTAAAGTTGGTAAAGTATTAGAAGCATTACCAAAGAAAAATAGAGTTGTTGTTGAAGGTGTTAATGTTCAAATTAAACATAAAAAACCTACACAAGCCGGACAACAAGGTGGAATTATTGAAACCGAAGGTGCAATTCACGCATCAAACGTTTTATTATTTGATGAAAAATTAGGCAGAGGTGTTAGAACAAGAACAGAAATCGTTGACGGAAAGAAAGTTCGTGTTTCAACAAAATCTGGTAATAAGTTAGACAAGTAGGAAGGAGAAACAATGGCTTCAAGATTAAAAGAATTATATAAAAATGAAGTTTTACCTGCGTTAGTAAAAGAGTTTGAATATAAAAATGTTATGCAGGCTCCAAAACTTGAAAAAATAATAGTAAACATTGGTTTAGGTGAAGCTAAAGATAATGTAAAACTATTAGAATCAGCTGTAGAAGAATTGAGAACAATTACAGGACAACATCCAGTAATTACAAAAGCTAAAAAATCAATTTCTAACTTTAAGCTACGTGAAGGACAATCAATCGGATGTAAAGTAACTTTACGTGGAAAAAGAATGGAAGACTTTTTTGATAAATTAGTTAATATTGCATTACCTAGAGTTAGAGACTTTAGAGGTGTTTCATCAACATCATTTGATGGTAGAGGAAATTATGCTTTAGGTATTAAAGAACAATTAATTTTCCCAGAAATCGTATTTGATAAAATTGAACAAATAAGAGGAATGGATATAATTGTTGTAACTACTGCTGAAACTGATGAAGAAGGTAGAGCATTACTAGCAAAATTAGGTATGCCCTTTAAGAAGTAAGTAAGGAGATAATATGGCTAAAAAGTCAATGATTGCAAAACAACAAAGAAAACAAAAATTCTCAACAAGAGAATACACAAGATGTAGTCTATGTGGTAGACCACATTCAGTATTAAAAAAATATGGAATTTGTCGTATATGTTTTAGAGAACTTGCATACAAGGGTGAAATACCTGGTGTGAAAAAATCAAGTTGGTAAGAGGGAGGTATATACTTATGATGACTGATCCAATAGCAGATATGCTATCAAGAATTAGAAACGGTAATTTAGCAAAACACAAATCAGTAGAAGTTCCAGCATCTAATATTAAAAAAGACCTTGCTCAAATTTTATTAGACGAAGGATATATTAAAGGTTTTTACGTAACAGAAGATGATAAACAAGGAATTATTACAATTGACTTAAAATATGTTGATGAACAAAGAGTAATTTCAGGATTAAAGAGAATTTCAAAACCTGGACGTAGAGTATATGTTGCAGCACAAGATATACCTCAAGTATTGAACGGTTTAGGTACTGCAATAGTTTCTACATCAAAGGGAATGATGACAGATAAAAAAGCAAGACAAGAAAATGTAGGTGGCGAAGTAATCTGCTACGTTTGGTAGTATTTCAACAAGGAGGAAGATATGTCAAGAATTGGATTAAAACCAATAGAAATCCCTGCTGGTGTTGAAATTAAATTTAACGATGGACTAGTAGAAGTAAAAGGTCCTAAAGGAAATTTAACACAAGAAGTAGGCAGAGGATTCGAATTAGAATTTGAAGAAAATCAAGTAACAGTAAAAAGACCTTCAGAATCAAAACAACATAGATCATTGCACGGATTATACAGAACATTAATCGCAAACATGATTATAGGGGTAACTGAAGGATATAAAAAACAATTAGAAATAATTGGTACTGGATATAGAGCACAAAAACAAGGTAATAAGTTAAACTTAAGCTTAGGTTTTTCACACCCTGTAATTTTAGAAGATCCAGAAGGAATAACAACTGAAGTACCTAATGAAAGAGTTATTATTGTTAGTGGTATCGACAAACAGTTAGTTGGTAACTACACTGCAAAAATAAGAGCATTTAGATCACCAGAACCATATAAAGGAAAAGGTATTAAATACTCTGACGAATACATTAGAAGAAAAGTTGGTAAGACTGGTAAATAGGAGGGAGTGATTATGTCAAAATTCAGTAAAAAAGAAAATAGAAAAGCTAGACATTTAAGAGTTAGAAAAAAACTTAGTGGTACTCCTGACAAACCAAGACTAAATATGTATAAGAGTAATGCTAACATCTATGCTCAAATTATTGATGATGTTAATGGAGTAACTTTAGTAAGTGCTTCAACATTAGACAAAGAATTAAAAGGTGAAAATGTAGGGGCAAATATTGAATCAGCTAAAAAAGTTGGAGCATTAGTTGCAAAACGTGCATTAGAAAAAGGTATAGAAAAAGTAGTATTCGATAGATCAGGTTATATATATCACGGCAAAGTAAAAGAACTAGCAGAATCAGCAAGAGAAGCTGGTTTGAAATTTTAGTCGGGAGGAAACATGAGAAAAGATAAAAAACAAAACTTATCAGAATATGAAGAAAAAGTTGTTGATATCGCTAGAGTTACTAAAGTAGCTAAAGGTGGTAGAACAATGAGATTTTCAGCATTAGTAGTTGTTGGAAACAGAAAAGGCTCTGTAGGAGTTGGTATGGGTAAAGCAAATGAAGTACCAGAAGCTATCAGAAAAGGTGTTGAAGATGCAAAGAAAAATGCTGTAAATATTAATGTAGTTAACGGAACAATTCCTCACGAAATTTACGGGTCTAAAGGTGCTGGTTTAGTACTGTTAAAACCTGCTAAAGAAGGGGTTGGTGTTATCGCTGGGGGTCCAGTTCGTGCCGTATGTGAATTAGCTGGTATAACAAATATTCGTGCTAAATCATTAGGTTCATCAAATGCTAAGAGTGTTGTTAACGCAACAATAGCTGGATTAAAAGCAATCAAGACAGTTGAAGAAGTAGCTAAACTTCGTGGTAAAAGTGTTGATGAAATACTAAACTAGGAGGATAAAATGGCTAAATTAGAAATAAAACTTATTAAAAGTAAAATCGGTAGATTAGAAAAACATATTAGAACTGTTGAAGCATTAGGGTTAAGAAAAATTGGACAAACTGTAGTTAAAGAAGCAACACCAGCTATATTAGGTATGGTTAAGTCAATTGACTTTATGCTTGAAGTTAAAGAAGTGAAATAGGAGGTGTACGATGAAATTACATGATTTAAGACCGGCACCAGGTGGAGAAGTTAAGAGAAAGAAAAGAGTTGGACGTGGTCACGCTTCAGGATGGGGAAAGACATCTGGACGTGGACAAAAAGGACAAAAGGCTAGATCAGGTGGTGGCGTAAGACCAGGATTTGAAGGTGGCCAAATGCCTTTATTCCAAAGATTACCAAAAAGAGGTTTTACAAATAATTTTGCAAAACAATATGGTGAAGTTAACTTATCTCAATTGAATAGATTTGAAGAAGGAACAGAAATAACACCAGAATTATTATTTGAAGCTGGATTAGTAAAAAGAGCAAAAGCTAAAGACGGTATTAAGATTTTGGGTTCTGGAGAATTAGAAAAGAAACTAGTTGTTAAATCCCATAAGTTTACTAAATCTGCAGAAGAGAAAATTAATTCTCTAGGGGGAAGGGCAGAGGTGATTTAAGATGTTTAGAACATTTGCAAATGCCTGGAAAATTGAAGATTTAAGAAAAAAATTAATTTTTACATTATTGATGTTAGTTGTATTCAGATTAGGTAATGTTTTGCCATTACCTTTTGTTGACATCAAAATTGTTAAACAAATCTATTCTGGAGCAGCAGGTTCAATACTTGGAATACTTAACCAAATAACTGGTGGTGGACTAGCAAGTTTATCAGTATTTGCTTTAGGGGTTGGACCATATATTACATCATCAATTGTTGTTCAATTGTTAACATTCGCAATTCCTCAATTGGAAGAATTGTCAAAACAAGGTGAACAAGGAAGAAAGAAAATTCAAAAAATAACAAAAGTTTTAGGATT
The DNA here is from genome assembly GCF_046035495.1 of Helcococcus sp. KG196. Taxonomy (NCBI): domain Bacteria; kingdom Bacillati; phylum Bacillota; class Tissierellia; order Tissierellales; family Peptoniphilaceae; genus Helcococcus; species Helcococcus sp. KG196. The sequence continues at coordinate 14,248 of NZ_JBFNFI010000003.1, read as the reverse complement.
AGTGTTAGCAATTTTACAAGCATACGGTATCGTTATTGGTATTTTTAGTACAGTATTTACTGCTCAAGGATTTTTACCTAAATTTATTGTAATTACCGCATTAGTTGCCGGTTCACAATTTATCGTATGGATTGGTGAAATGATTACAGAACATGGTATTGGTAACGGTGTTTCTATGATAATTTTCTTAGGAATAATTTCAAGATTACCGGATTCAATTATTGGATGGGTAAGAACATTATTATCAGGACAATTTTCACAAGTATGGTGGAAAGCATTAATTCTGTTAGTAATAACATTATTATCAGTAGTATTTGTAGTTTTACTAACACAAGGTGAAAGAAGAATTCCAGTACAATACGCTAAAAGAGTTGTTGGTAGAAAAATGTATGGTGGATCATCGACTCATATTCCAATTAAGGTTAATATGAGTGGTGTTATGCCTGTAATTTTTGCTTCATCATTATTAGCATTACCTCAAACAATAGCATTGATAACTGGTGGTGGATTTGCAAGTTTCGTACAAAAGTATTTGAATTCAAATTCAACTATAAGTGTATTGACGTTAGTTGTTGTACAATTTTTACTAGTTATAGTATTTGCATACTTCTATAATTCAATACAATTTAACCCATATGAATATTCAAAAAATTTACAACAAAATGGTGGATTTATTCCAGGTATTAGACCTGGGAAACCAACCACAGACTTTTTAGCAAAAATAGTAAGCAGAATTACATTAATAGGTGCTTTAGGATTAGGTATTATTGCCGCTGCACCAAGATTATTTGGACATTTTATGGGTATTGCATTAATGTTAGGTGGTACATCAATAATTATCGCTGTTGGTGTAATTATTGAGACTGAAAAACAATTAGAAGCAATGATGCAAATGAGACATTATAAAGGTTTCTTAAATAAATAAGGGGAAAGTTATGATATTAATATTATTAGGACCTCCGGGGGCTGGTAAGGGATCCCAAGCTACAAAAATCATTAATAATTTTGGAGTAACACATATTTCAACGGGAGATATATTCAGAAAAAATATTAAAGAAGAAACAGAACTTGGATTAAAAGTTAAAGAGATAATCGCATCAGGTTCTTTGGTATCTGATGAATTAACAAATGAATTAGTATTTGATCGTTTATCTAATGAAACCTTAAATGCTGGATTTATGTTAGATGGGTATCCTAGAAATATTAATCAAGCAAAAGCTTTGGACGAATGGTTGTCAAAAAATAGTAGAGAGCTTACAAAAGTTATTTATATAGATGCAGATATAGAAGTTTTAATTTCAAGAATATCTGGAAGAAGAGTATGTAAAAACTGTGGAGCAACATATCATGTTACAAATCTTCCTCCAAAAGTTGAGGGAATATGTGATGTTTGTGGTTCACAATTAGTTCAAAGACCAGATGACAATGAAGAAACCGCTAGACAAAGAATAGAAATATATGAAGAACAAACTTCACCATTGATTAATTATTACGAAAAAGTTGGTAAATTACAAAAATTTAATGGTAATAATGAAATTGATGAAGTTTATGTAGAAATAGAAAATTCTCTGAAGTAATTCATATGAGCTTAACGAAAAAAAATAGATGTGAATTTGTTTTGGGTCAGCTTTGTGTATCAAAGCAGGGACGTGACAAAGGAAAAGTATATATCGTGTATGAGTTTGTAGATGAGGATTATATTCTATTAGTTAATGGAAAAGATAAAAAAATCAATAATCCAAAAAAGAAGAATAAAAAACATTTACAAATAGTAAATCAAAGTATTGAAGATTTTGAAAAATTAAAATCTATTGATAAAATTGATGACTTGTTAATTAAAAGAAATATTAAATTGAAATTACAGGAGGAAGCTTAATCTATGTCAAATAAAGAAGTAATAGAAGTTTCAGGTAAGATAAAGGAAGCTTTACCAAATACAATATTTATTGTAGAACTTGAAAACGGACATGAAATACAAGCTCACATTTCAGGAAAATTAAGAATGAATTATATAAGAATTCTTCCGGGTGACGAGGTTACAGTTGAAATGTCACCTTACGATCTAACCAAGGGAAGAATTACTTGGAGAAAGAAATAGGGGGATTTTATGAAAGTAAGACCATCAGTAAAAAAAATGTGTGAAAAATGTAAAATTATCAGAAGAAAAGGTAAAGTAATGGTAATTTGCGAAAATCCAAAACACAAACAAAAGCAAGGTTAAGGAGGCAGGACTTTGGCAAGAATATCAGGCGTTGATCTACCAAGAGAAAAAAGAGTAGAAATTGGATTAACATATATCTTCGGAATTGGTAGAGCAAGATCAAATAAAATATTATCTGATGCTGGAGTAAATCCTGACACAAGAGTTAAGGATCTTACAGAAAGCGAATTATCAGCAATTAGAGATCAAATTGAAAAGTATACACTTGAAGGAGATCTAAGAAGAGATATTAGTATGAATATTAAAAGACTTCGTGAAATTAACAGTTATAGAGGACGTAGACATAAAATGAATCTACCTGTTAGAGGTCAAAATACTAAAAATAATTCAAGAACTCGTAAAGGTAAGAAAAAATAGGGGGTAGAATTTGGCAAAAGCAACTAAAAATGCACGTGGCAAACAAACTCGTGTAAGAAAAAGAGATAGAAAGCAAATAGAAAGAGGCCAAGCTCATATCAATTCAACATTCAACAATACAATGGTTATGTTAACAGATATGAATGGTAATGCTATTTCTTGGGCATCAGCTGGTCAATTAGGATTTAAAGGTTCTAGAAAATCTACTCCATTTGCTGCACAACAAGCAGCTGAAGAAGCAGCTAAAAAAGCTATGGAACATGGTTTAAAAACTGTAGAAGTTTTTGTTAAAGGACCAGGATCAGGAAGAGAGTCAGCAATAAGAGCTTTACAAACTGTAGGTTTAACAATCAACAGAATTAAAGACGTAACTCCGATACCTCACAATGGTTGTAGACCACCAAAGAAGAGAAGAGTATAGGGGGAGGATTTAAGATATGGCAAGATATAAAGGACCGGTACTTAAAAGAGCTAGAGCATTAGGATTAGCACCACAAGTATTAGGAATTAATAAAAAATCAAATAAAAATCCTGGAAAAGGAAAAAACAAATTAAGTGAATATGGATTACAATTAAAAGAAAAACAAAAAGCTAAATTTGTTTACGGAATTTTAGAAAAACAATTTAGAAAAGTATATAAGACAGCTGAAAAGATGTCTGGTATTACAGGTGAAAATCTTTTACAATTATTAGAATTAAGATTTGACAATGTTGTTTACAGAATGGGATTTGCTAAAACTAGAAATGAAGCAAAACAATTGATTTCACACGGACATTTCTTAGTAAATGGAAGCAAAGTTGATATTCCTTCATATAGATTAGCACAAGGTGATGTAATTACTGTAAGAGAAAAATCAAGAAGAAATGGAATATTTAAATATACAGAAGATAAAGTATGGAATCAAGCTAAATGGGTTAGCGTTGATACAGAAAAATTAGAAGGAAAAGTAGAATCTAATCCAAATAGAGAAGATATTGATTTTGAAATAAATGAACAATTAATAGTTGAGTTGTATTCAAGATAATAGTTTAAAGCACAGGAGGCAAATCCGTGATAGAAAAGCTAAATACAAAGATTGAAATTTTAGAAATAAACGAAGAAAAAAATCTAGGTCGTTTCGTAATCTCTCCATTAGAAAGGGGTTACGGGACAACTTTGGGAAATAGTATGAGAAGAGTACTATTGTCTTCACTACCAGGATCAGCAATATCAAGTATTAAGTTTGATGAAGGTGTATTACATGAATTTACAACAGTAAAGGGTGTAATAGAGGATGTTCCGGAAATAATTTTAAATATAAAAGGAATAGCCATAAAAAAACTTTCGAATAACAACGAACCAATTAATTTAAGATTAGATGTTGAAGGACCAAAAATTGTAACAGCCGGAGATATAACAGGCGATTCTGATTTAGAAATAGTAAATAAAGATCATTATATTGCAACAATTAATGATGAAGGATCTATACATATGGATTTAACTGTTGTAGATGGTACAGGATATTCTGTAGCTGAACAACATAAAATGGAAAATGCTCCAATTGGATTGATTTCTATAGATTCATCATTCACACCGGTAACAAAGGTTAACTTTATTGTTGAAAAAACAAGGGTTGGTCAAATAATTGATTTTGATAAATTAATATTAGAAGTTACAACAAATGGTACAATTACACCTCAGGAAGCTGTTGCTGATGGCTCAAAAATCTTAATTAATTATTTAAACTTCTTTACAGAATTACCAAATATTGATCAAGAAGTTGTAGTAACTGAAGACGATGAAGAAGATAATGAAGATGAAACTCAACAATTACTAAGCTTAACAATAGAAGAACTTGATTTAAATTTAAGAGCATTTAATTGCTTGAAGAGAGCAGGTTTGAATACAGTAGAACAAATACTTGAAGTTCCAATGGATCAACTAGCTAAAATTAAAAATTTTGGTAAAAAGTCATTTGTTGAAGTTAAGGAAAAAATTGAAAGTTTAGGACTAAGATTATTAGATGATAATGAGGATGAGTAATTAGGAGGCATTATGTCAAATTTAAGAAAATTAGGTAGAAGAACTGACCACCGTAATGCAATGTTAAGAAACCTTGTTCAATCACTTTTAGAAAATGGTAGAATCCAAACATCAGTAACAAGAGCTAAAGAAGCTCAAAGAATTGCTGATAAAATGATTACATTAGCTAAAAGAGGTGACTTACATGCAAGACGTCAAGCGTTAGCTTATATCTATAAAACAGATGTTGTAAAAAAATTATTTGACGAATATGGTCCACAATATAAAGAAAGAAATGGTGGATATACAAGAGTATTAAAACTTGGACCAAGAAGAGGGGATGCTACAGAAATGGCAATCCTAGAATTAGTTTAATAAATTTTATAATGTATGGGCAGAGTATTCTGTCCTTTTTTTATATTTAAGAGTAATTGTTTAAATAAAACTTTTGTGGTAATATATATTAGTATAGGTATGGAGGGAAAAATGAAAAATAAAAAACATTTATTATATATATTTATTTCATTTATAATTATTTATCTAATAGGAGTATTTATTTTTAGCGAATTTTCTTATCCATGTACCAAAATAAATGGAAATAACAAAAGTTTTGTGTTGTTAAATAACTTATTTAAAAATGAAGAAAATAGCAATTTAAAATCTAAATTGCAGATTGAGGGTAGAAATAATAAAAAATTGGATATCAGATATTCTGATATTGAACTTAATAAAAAAATAAAAAAGGTTAATAATGCCCCTAATCAAAACGCCTTAATTTGGCCAATTGATATTTTTAAAAGTCATAATTATAGTGTAGAGTATGATGTTGTTTATAATAAAAAAGCATTAGAAAATATATTAAAATCATCAGATTTTAAAAAAAATACGATAAATCCTGTTGATGCTAAAATTGAATATAATGGAAAAGATTATATTATTACTGATCATAAATTGGGAGATAATTTAAATATTGATAAAACAATTTTATCCATAAATGATGCATTAGTTAAAGGAAAAAATAAGCTTATTCTTGATAAAGAGTATATTAATCCAAAATTATTATCTGATTCTAAACAAATTAAAGAAGATTTAAATAAAATAAAGAAAATTGCGAAATTAAATTACTTATTTGATTTTGAAGATAGAAAATTTGAATTAAAAGGTAAAGATATTTTTGAAATGTATAATGTAGAGAATGGAAAATATGTTTTAGACAAAGAAAAAATAGAAAAATACGTAATTAAAATAGCTAGACAAACAAATACTTATGCTAAAGAACATAAATTTAAGGCTACTGGATTGGGAGAAATTACTGTTCCGGGAGGAATTTATGGATGGAAAATGGATGTAGATAAGACCGTCGAAAATCTTATCAAAATGATAGGTGCAAATGAGGGTGGTAGAGTTAAAATTGTATATGAGATGGAAGCAATGCATAGAGGAAAAGATGATATAGGAAATACATATATAGAAATAGATCTTTCCAGACAACATATGTGGTTTTATAAAGATGGAAAACTTTTAGTTGATACGGATATAATATCTGGTGATGCAAGATCAAGAAATGCCACTACTCCAACAGGTGTAAACAAAATATGGTCTAAAGAAAGAGGAAAGAAACTTGTAGGCTCAAATGCTATTACCGGAGAGGATTATGTATATCCTGTTGAATATTGGATGCCGGTTGGTTGGACTGGCTCAGGTATACATGATACAAGTACAAGAGAAGAATATGGTGGAAGTATATATAAAACATGGGGAAGTAGTTCATGTATAAATACACCACCGGCTGCTATGAAAAAAATATTTGAAAATGTACCAATTAATACTGCTGTAGTTATATATGAAAGTAGTACAAATTTATCACCAACAGAGTTTGAAAAGCAAGAAATGATTAGAAAAGGTGAAGCTAAGGCGGATGTAGATTAATGATAGAGATTAAAAATTTAAATTTTAAATATAGTGATGATGAAGAATATGTTTTAAAAAATATAAATTTAAATATAAAAAAGGGCGAGTTTGTGTCTATTTTAGGGAGAAATGGATCAGGTAAATCAACATTAGCAAAATTATTAAATGCACAAATATTACCTGTTGAAGGAGATGTTATTATTGATGAAGATAACACAAAAACATCAGATATATGGAAAATACGTGAGAAAGTAGGAATGGTTTTTCAAAATCCTGATAATCAGATTGTTGCTACTGTTGTTGAAGAAGATGTGGCATTTGGACCGGAAAATCTTGGAATACCAAATCCTGAATTAAGGCATAGAGTTGATGAATCCTTGAATGCTGTTGGTATGTATAAATACAGAAAACATGCTCCTCATATGCTATCAGGCGGACAAAAACAACGTGTTGCAATAGCAGGGGTTTTGGCGATGAAACCCGAGATTGTTGTATTTGATGAACCCACATCAATGCTTGATCCTACGGGAAGAAAAGATGTAATGAATCATGCATTAAAACTAAATAAAGAAGAGAAAAAGACGGTGATTAATATTACACATTATATGGATGAGGCCGTATTATCTGATAGAGTTGTAGTGATTGATAGAGGAAATATAGTTTTGGATGGTAGTCCAAGAGAAGTATTTAGTCATGTTGAAAAAATTAAAAGCTATGGGTTAGACGTTCCTCAGGTAACAGAATTGGCTTATTTATTAAATAAATCAGGAATAAATATTTCTAGTGATATTTTAACAATTGATGAGTTGGTAGATGCTTTATGAGTATAGAATTAAAAAATGTAAAATACAAATATAATTCATCCGATGATAAGTATGCATTGGATGATGTTAATTTAAAAATAAATAAAAATGAATTTATTGGAGTTATTGGGCATACCGGATCCGGTAAATCTACAATGGTACAATTATTTAATGGGTTAATTTATCCTACAGAAGGTACAGTTAATGTTGATGGAGAAGATGTATCAGAATCTAATAAATCAAATTTAAAGCAAGTAAGACAAAAAGTAGGTTTAGTTTTTCAATATCCGGAATATCAATTATTTGAAGAGACTATAGCTTTAGATATAGCATTTGGACCTAAAAATTTAAATTTACCTGAAGAAGAAGTGAAAAAAAGGGTAAAAGAATCTATGAAATTAGTAGGTTTGGATTATGAAAAATATAAAGATGAATCTCCATTTGACCTATCTGGAGGACAAAAAAGAAGAGTTGCCATAGCATCTATCTTAGCAATGCAACCAAGATATTTAATTTTGGATGAACCTACTGCAGGATTAGATCCACAAGGAAGAGATGAAATTTTAGGGGAATTAAGAAAAATTTATGAATCAGATGATGAACTTACAGTTGTTGTGGTATCACATTCTATGGAGGATATTGCAAAAATTGCAGATAGAGTTATAGTAATGTCTGATGGTAAAGTTTTTGATGACAATATCCCGGAAATTATATATAGCAATGGAGAAAAATTAGAAAATATAGGACTTGATATTCCTCAGATAACGAAAGTAACGAGTTTATTAAAAGATAAGGGTTATAATTTTGATAAAACAATTATAAATGTAAAAGATGCATATGAAATATTGTTAAAACAGCTAGGAGGTAAAGATGAATAATTCACCACTAGGGCAATATGTTCCGGGAGATACAATTGTTCATAAATTAGATCCTAGAATTAAGATTATTTTAGTATTTATGTACATGATTACATTGTTTTTGATTAATAATTTAATCTATTATATTCCAATGTTTTTATTTGTATATTTAACTATTAAAATTGCAAACCTAAGCTTTATTAGCATATTAAAATCACTAAAATCTATAATATTTATTTTAGTTTTTACAACTATAATTCATATATTTTCTACTCCGGGAAGAGAATTATTTGGATTTATAGGTCTAACTATTACTTGGGAAGGCATAGAAAGAGCGATATATATAGGCGTTAGACTTATACTTTTAGTAATCGGTACATCATATTTAACTTTAACAACTAGTACAACTAAATTAACAGATGGAATAGAAGCTTTATTAAGTCCTTTAAAAATTGTAAAGTTTCCGGCACATGAGATGGCAATGATGATATCTATTGCCTTGAGATTTATTCCTACGTTATTTTATGAAGCAAATAAAATAAGAAAAGCTCAATTAGCAAGGGGAGCGGAATTTGATTCAGGAAATATAATGAAAAAAGCTAAAAGCATGATACCATTATTAGTGCCATTATTTATCAATTCATTTAGAAGAGCTAAAGAATTAGCTATTGCAATGGAATCCAGAGGGTATAGAGGATCTGAAGGGCGTACAAGATTGAATCCATTAAAGTTAAAAAAAATGGACTATATTGTATTTGCAATTGTAGCTATATTTTTTGTTTCTTTGGTTGTAGCGGGAATGTTTTTATGAAAAATATAAAGTTGACAGTAGCTTATGATGGCTCAAATTTTAACGGTTTTCAAATTCAACCAGATGTAAGAACTGTACAAGGAGAGCTTGAAAAAGCTTTGAAAAGATTAAACAAAGAGGAAATATCAATTATTTCAGCGGGTAGAACAGATGCCGGAGTACATGCTACAATGCATGTATCAAATTTTTTAACAAATTCAGTATTACCGGCAGAAGCATATAAATTTAAATTAAAAAAATATTTACCATCTGATATATCAATTATTGAATCGAAAGAGGTTAAAAAAGATTTTCACTCTAGATTTGATGCTAAATCGAAAAAATATAGATATGTAATCTGCAATTCGAAAGTTTTCTATCCACATCAAAGGAATTATAAACTTCATATAAAGCATGATTTAGATATAAATAATATGAAATTAGCTGCAAATTTATTAAAAGGAGAACATGATTTTTCAGCATTTATGAAGTTGGGGCAAGATAAAAATCCTGTAAGAAATATTACAAACATTGAAATTTATAGATTAGATGAGGATATTATTTTAGAATTTGAAGCTCAATCTTTTTTACATAATCAAATAAGAATTATGGTTGGATTGCTGATAGATATAGGTAGAGGGTTTAGAGAAGTAAATTATGTAAATGAAATTTTTGAAAAAAAAATTGAAAGAGCCGCAAAAACTTATGGACCACAAGGATTATATTTAGTAGAAATAAAATACTAAATAATTTGACAAATAGTGATAAAAACTATATAATATATAGGTATTTAAAGAGAATCTTGATTCTTTTTAGATATCTACGATCTAAAATCGCAGCGTCGATGTGCGATAAAGAAATCGTCGAATGTACAAAATCGCCACCTCATTTGGCGAGTTCTAAATTAATGAGGCTAGATATAAAAAAGAAACAGGAGGATAAAAATGAGCACATTTTTAGCAAAACACAATGAAGTTGAGCGTAAATGGTATGTTATTGATGCAACAGATAAAGTTTTGGGTGATGTAGCATCTAAAGTTGCTTCTATTTTAAGAGGTAAAACAAAACCAATTTACACACCACACGTAGATACAGGTGACTACGTAGTTATCGTAAATGCTGATAAAATCAGAGTAACAGGTAACAAAGCAAACTATAAAGTTTACAAGCACTACACAGGTTATGCTGGTGGTTTAAGAGAAATCCCTTATAAAGATGTTTTAGCAAAGCATCCAGAAAGAATCTTAGAACATGCAATTAAAGGTATGTTGCCTAAAAATTCATTAGGTAGACAAATGTTTAAAAAATTACATGTATATGCAGGACCGGATCACAAACATGGTGGTCAAAATCCGGAAGCATTAGAAATTTAAGGGAGGTATCATGAGCGAACAATTTTACGGTACAGGAAGAAGAAAATCTGCTGTAGCAAGAGTTAGACTTTTACCTGGACAAGGAACATTCACAATTAATGGAAAAGATATTGAAGAATATTTTGGATATGAAACACTTAAAGAATTAGCAAAATCTCCTTTAAAATTAACAGAAAAATTAGGACAATTTGATGTTAAAGTTAACGTTAAAGGTGGTGGATTCACAGGTCAAGCAGGAGCTATCAGACATGGTGTATCAAGAGCTTTATTAGAAGTTGATGAAGAATTAAAGCCAGTATTAAAAAGAGCAGGTTTCTTGACAAGAGATTCAAGAAAGAAGGAAAGAAAGAAACCAGGTTTAAAGAAAGCAAGAAAATCATCACAATTCTCAAAGAGATAATATCATACAAATTACAAAACGTTGGAATGCTTATATTCCAACGTTTTTTAGTTGTATATATAGCTCACAATTCGTGAGCATTTTTGTACGTAGCCTACAAGTAGCCTACAAGTAGCCTACAAAATTTTATTTTAATAATTCTATATTTTTTGATAGATTTTCTATTATTGCATGAGTATATACTTCTTCAGTTATATCTTTACCTGCGTGTCCTAATATTTGTCTTATAGCAATTTTGTCTGCACCATTAATTTGTAAATATGTTGCAACTGTATGCCTTGTATCATGAGGCGTATGTTTCATATTTAATGATGTCATTATTCTTTCAAATCTCTCTCTTTTAAAATTACTATACTTAAACCTTTCATCAAATTTATTTCTTATCAAGTATTCCTTATCAGGATCATATCTTTTTTCAATAAATTTTTTAATTTTGGAATGGATAGGAATTTTTCTATTTATACTATTTTTTGTTTTATTTCCACCTTGTAAATAACCTTCTTCTAAATGAACATTTTTTGTTTTTAACATTAATAATTCATTTATTCTAAATCCAGTATATAAAAGTATTAATATTATATCTAAATCATTAAAATTATTTATGTTATCCCATAATGTTTGTATTTCGTCCATTGTAAATACTTTTTCTTTTACATCAGCATTATCAATTTTAACAAATGATTTAATTCTAAGTTTATTGGTTATTTTTTTTAATTGAGGTATATCTTCGCAATAGTATGAATATAACTGATTAAACAACACTATGATTTTTCTTTTAATTCCATTACCTATACTTTTATCATCAAGTATATTTTGTAAATCATCAGATGCAATATATATCAGTGCTTTATTATGAAGAATTGATACATGATTAAAAGCAGCTTGATAGCCTAATATAGAACTATTTGATAAATCTGGAAATTTCCATTTTTTGTAATTTTCATAAGACTCTAAAAGAGTGAATTTACTTAGATCAACATCATAGGGATTTGTATTATATTCTGATAAAGCATTTAATGCATCAGCATATTTTGCATAATAGCCTATATATTTCCTAATTTGTTTGCCATCTGGACTTGAGTTAATAGTAATTCGTGCGGCATATTTTTTTCTTCTTTTACCATTTAGTGTACAAACACTACCAAATCCATTAGGTAATTTTAATCTTTTTGCCATAAAAAATACTCCTTTCTTGTAATTGTGTACAACGAAACGAGTATATGCTATAATATTTATGTAGTCAGTGTATAGCAATATACTCTTTAATTAGTCCCTATTTGTTACCAGCAAATAAGGGCTTTTTTTATTTAAATTGATTTTTTAATTATATTTTTTAATGAATCAAGAGTTTTAATTATATCTATACTCGTGTAAAACTCGTACAAAACTCGTATAAATCTCGTACAAAACTCGTGTAAATTTACCCTCCTAATTTTTGTTTTTTAATTGCGTTGTTTTTTATTTTATTTATTATCTACTATATATTCTAATACCTCTTCATTAACACCCAATAAATTAGCATATTGTTCTTTAGTATACTCAAAAAGAGGATCTATTTCTTTGTTTAGTAATTTAAACGCAAAGTAGTCTGCTTCTCTTTCATAAATAGATTTATTAATGCTTAATTTAGAATAATTAATTATTTCAACATCATGAAGTAATGCATGTCCTATTTCATGAGCGATAACAAAATTTTTAATATTTTCATTAACTGTATTTGAAAGAAAAATATATTTTTCTTTTGCAGTTTGTAAAAAAAAAGTTTTATTTGAGGTGGATTTAATTATTTTTATATCTAAATAGTCTAAGATGTCAGAGATATTATTTGTTCCTACTTTATTTACTAAATCTAAAACTATATCATCAATAATTTTCTTTTTCATATATATCTCCTAATTTTTTTCTTTTATTAATTAGATAGCTACTATAATTTATTAATTCTTGTTTTTCATATTCTGTTAAATCTGTAGATTTATTAATTAATTCAGAAATTGGATTGTCATTATTTAAATTATTATTTTCTGACAAGAAAAATGTAGCGATTGAACCTGTAAGCATACCTATAGAACCTATACCAACAATCATTAATAATCCTGCCAACATTCTTCCAGTTAAAGAAGTAGGGGAAATATCTCCATATCCAACTGTTGTAGCTGTAACAAATGCCCACCATATAGCATCTTCAAATTTATAATTTTCTAAAATAGTCATGGCAATAGCACCTAAAAAAATCAATATTATGTTAAAACCTAAAACGTAAATTAATCCATTTTTCTTTAAGAATTTTTTTGTGTATTTATATAATCTTCCTGATATTCCAACAAATCTAAATAATCTAGTTAATTTAGTTAACCTGGTTAATTTAGTAATTCTAAAAAGTTTAGCAACTCTAAAAATCTTAAAGACTGAACTAAAAGGTATTATAGAAATTAAATCAGGGATATTATTTTTAAAAAATTCTTTTTTATTTTTAGAAAATATTAATCTACCAAAATAATCTATTATAAAAATATACAAAATGAATTGGTCTATAAAATATAATGTATAGTTATTTTCTAAATCAATTTTGTTTAATAAATCTAAAATAGTAATTACAATGGCAATAAGAGCTAAAACAGAAAAAATAACATCATATATAATTTGCTTCTTTTTCATTTCAATGTTCCTTTAATGTCATTATATAAATCTATTAATTCTTCATCTGACATAGAATTCAAATTCATACCACCATAAGCAGCTATTTTCTTATCTTCAAAAAATTGTAAAATCTCATCTCTTGTAATAGGGTAAAGAACTGCCATTTCTTTAGAGTTAGTTAATATACGTTCCTTACCTAATTTATTAGAAGAATTGTAATAATGTAATAGTTTTATTTCATCATTACTTAAATTATTCATATTTTTAGAAGGTATGTAATTAATAGAATTTAAATTAACTTCTGAATTACTATCAACTGATTTAATTAATTCGTCAAAATCAATATGTATAGCTTTAGAAACGGCTTGATAAGTTTCTAAACTTGGTGTTATAGCTGCTCCAGTTTTTGGATTAAGATTTTTTTCTAACATAGAAATATAACCTTTACTTAGACCACTCATTTCAGAGAATTTGTCCATTGATATATTTTTTTCTTTTCTGAATTTATTGATAATTTTTCCTAATGTAATCATAAATACCTCTTTTCATCTAAATTGTACAACACACTAAACAATTAATCAATATTTTTTGTTAAACAGACTTGACAACGATAAAAATAAAGAGTATTATTTGTTTAGTATATTAAACGAATAAAAAGGAGGTGAACATATGAAGAATAGATTAAAAGAATTTCGAGAAAGTTGTAAAATGAGCCAAGAAGAGCTATCTGAAAAAACTAAAGTATCAAGAACTACTATTAGTAAAATAGAAAACAACGAAAATGTAACAGTTAAAACTTCAACATTAATATCTATTGCAGATGCATTAGGTAAGACAGTTAGAGATATTTTTTTTATAAATTAAGTTTAATAGATTAAACTATAAAAAAATTGTAAC